>JBGPBR010000379.1:0-2501 GCA_041481325.1 Desulfobaccia bacterium | reverse complement strand
TAGAGGGTGTCCAGGTAACCGCCCCGGACCATCCGGTTTTCCAGGCCTTCAAGGGTCAACGGGGGTTCGGCGGCGCCGGCGGCCGGCCAGGCCAGCGCCGCGGCCAGCAATAAGGTCCATAATTTCCGGGACATGGCTTCCATAAGAAGATCCCAAGGCCACCGCGGGCTTGCGGCCTAAGCGCGCCGCCCTATTCACCCCAACTGAAACGGCGTCGGGGTGAAACAGAGGATAAAGACCAGGATGGTGACAAACCCCAGGGCCCGGCGGCGGCGGTCCAGCGGCACCCAGTAATAGAACGGCGGCGGATGACGAAATCCCAAAAATGCAAGGAGCAAGGCCCACACCAGCCAACCCTCCCAGAAGAGCACTCCGCAGACTGCCAGCAACCCCAGGCAGCCCAGAGAGAGGTAGCGGTGGTAATCGGGAAACAAGGCATAGGCCACGTGGCCCCCGTCCAGCTGGCCCACGGGGAGGAGGTTCAGGGCGGTTACCAACAGGCCGATCCAGCCGGCAAAGGCCACCGGGTGCAGGACCACGTGGTGCTCGGGCGTCAGGGGGCCGAAGACCATAAAGCTCAGGAATTGAAACAGGAGCGGCTCTCCCAGGACCAGCCCCTCGCCGCCCCCGGCCACCACCAGGACCTTGGAAAAGTGCAGCCCCGCCAGGATGACGGGGATGGAGACCACCACTCCCGTCAGCGGCCCGGAGCAGCCCACATCCAGCAGGGCCTGCTTGTCCCGGATGGGCGAGCGGATGCGGATGAAAGCCCCGAAGGTGCCGATGATGAAGGGGATGGGCGGGGCCGGAATGAAGTAAGGCAGGGTCACGTCCAGCCGGTGCCGGCGGGATACCAGGTAGTGGCCCATTTCGTGGGTTCCCAGGATCAGGATCAGGGTGAAGGAAAAAGGGATGCCCTGGTATAGCAAGGCCGGGGTCGCCAGGGGATCTACCCCCTGCTGCATGGCCCCGGCTACTATGGTGGTGAGCACCGTGGCCAGAAACAGGGCCAGGTGCAGCAGCGGTCGTTGCCGCCCGGGAGTCCGCGGCTCCCGGGTTCCCCCGAATCCGTCGCGGTTTTCCGGTGCTGCCGGCTGGACCGGGGGAGAAGAAAATCGTATCTCCGGGGTCAACTCATCTGTACCCTTACCTTCAATGCGTCAACCTCCTCCCGGGTGAGCAACCGGAATTCGCCCCGGGGCAGGTCTCCCAACTCCAGTGGTCCGTAAGCGATGCGTTTCAGCTTTAACACCGGATGCCCCACGTGCAAGAGGAGGCGTTTCACCATGTGATAACGCCCTTCCCGCACCATGAGTTCCAGCACGGTCTTACCCTGCTCTTTTTTCCTGATCTCCGCCACGGCCGTCACGGTGGCGTCGCCCACCTTCACCCCGTTGATCATGTGGCGCAAGGTCTCCCGGCTCACTTCGCCGGCCACGGTCACCCGGTAAATGCGGGGCACCTGGTAGCTGGGGTGGGTCAGGCGGTAGGCCAATTCGCCGTCGTTGGTGAGAAGCAGGAGGCCGGTGGCGTCATAATCCAGACGGCCCACCGGATAGAGCCGCTCCTGAAACCGGTCTCCCAGCAGGTCCATGATCACCCGGCGGCCCTGGGGATCGTAGTTGGTGCACACATAGCCGTAAGGCTTGTGCATCATCACGGTGATGGGCTCCGAGGGCGGCAGCACCCGTTGGCCGTCCACCATCACCTGATCCTGGTCCGGATCGATCTTGACCCCCATCTCGGTGATGACCTGGCCGTTGATCGCCACCCGGCCGGCCCGGATCCAGTCCTCCGCGGTGCGCCGGGAGGCCACGCCGGCCCGTGACAAGAACTTGTGCACGCGCTCTATGGTCACTACTGTCCTCTTGAAGCCGGGTAGTGAAGTAGGGGTCTACATAATACCGAATTATCGCTGAAATTCAAGATTAAAAAGAATGGCTTCCCTAACTTCTTGCATGGTCCGCCGGGCCTGGGCCCGGGCCCGCTCATTCCCCTGGCGCAGGACGGCCAGCACCTCCTCGGGGTGAGCCTCAAAATGGCGCCGCCGCTCCTGGATGGGGGCCAGGTTTTCGAGAAGCGCGGCCGCCAGCAGATTCTTGCAGTCCACGCACCCCAACTTGGCGGCGCGGCATTCTTGGGTGATTTCTGCAATCTTCGCTTGGGGCAGATTCAGACGGTGAAAGGGGAAGGCCAGACAGCGGTCCGGCTCCCCCGGGTCCCGACGGTACGGGCGCAGGGTGTCGGTGGTCATCTGCTTCACCTTCTGGGCCATCTCTTCCGGCGGGTCGCTCAGATAGATGCAGTTGCCGTAGCTTTTGCTCATCTTACGGCCGTCGGTCCCCGTCAGCTTGGGAACTTCGGTGAGCAGGGCCTCGGGTTCCGGGAAAATGGGCTGGTATAAATGGTTGAACCGGCGGGCGATCTCCCGGGTCATCTCCACGTGGGGCACCTGGTCCACCCCCACCGGCACCCCGTCGGCCTTGTACATCAGGATGTCC
>JBGPBR010000378.1:0-2505 GCA_041481325.1 Desulfobaccia bacterium | reverse complement strand
GTGAATTCCCGGCCGCACTTGGCGCAGATCATCCCGTGGATCTTCAGGGAGCGCTCCCGGTAGTCGCTGAATGGCGGTTTCATCTGGCTAATTCCTCAAGTTGCTGATAAAGATTTTGGGTAAGCCTGCCTTGCTGGTCCATGCCCTTCGCCAATAATTGCAGACTTTTCTTCAATTTTATGGTAACATTATAAAAGAATTTGCTGCGGATTACAGCTAATTAGAATTACCCGGCGGTACCCCTGTTCGCCCTCCCCGGAATTGCTTTTATTAGGTTTCAGCTTTCAGCAAAAAGCAAAATATGGATATTTATTTTTGAGCTGAAGGCTGAAAGCTGGCCGCTGAAAGCTTACTAATTTTTAAAGGAGCACAGGCTTAGAGGCCGCTTTTTTGCGGCCTACTATTTTGCCGATGATTTATGAAAACCCGAAACGACTTGCGAAACCTGGCCATCATCGCCCACGTGGACCACGGCAAGACCACCCTGGCGGACGCCATGCTCTGGCAGAGCGGCATCTTCCGGGAAAACGAGCAGGTGGCCGAGCGGGTCATGGACAGCCTGGACCTGGAGCGGGAAAAAGGCATCACCATCATGGCCAAAAACATGGCCGTCAACTATAAGGGCGTCAAGATCAACATCGTGGACACCCCGGGCCACGCCGACTTCGGCGGCGAAGTGGAGCGCACCCTGAACCTGGTGGACGGGGTCATGCTCCTGGTGGATGCCACCGAAGGGCCGCTGCCCCAGACCCGCTTCGTCCTGGGCAAGGCCCTGGAAAAGGGCCTGCCCGCCATCGTGGTCATCAACAAGATCGACCGCCAGGACCGGCGCCCCAAGGAGGTCCTGGACGAGATCTACGACCTGTTCATCGATCTCGACGCCACCGAGGAGCAGCTGGAGTTCCCGGTGCTTTATACCAACGCCAAGGCGGGTATCGCCCTCACCGACCCCGAAGGCGAGGGCCGGGACCTGACGCCGCTGTTCGACGCCATTCTCGCGGCCATCCCGGCCCCGACGTACGAGCCGGCCGCGCCCTTGCAGTTCCTGGTGACCAGCCTGGATTACAGCGACTACGTGGGCCTGATTGCGGTGGGAAAGATTGTCAACGGCAAGCTCAGCCGGGGCCGGGAGGTAGTCCTCCTGAAGGGCGGGCAGCCCGCGGGCAAGGCCAACCTCAGCGTCCTCTACGGCTTCGAAGGCCTGGACCGGGTGGAGCGCGCCGAGATCGAGGCCGGGGACCTGGCCGCGGTGGCCGGCATCAGCCAGGCCTTCATCGGCGACACCCTGGGCGATCCCGAGGACCCCCGGCCGCTGCCCTGCATCGTGGTGGAGGAGCCCACCCTCTCCATGATCTTTTCGGTGAATACCTCGCCGTTGTCGGGCCGGGAAGGCAAACTCCTCACCTCCCGGCACCTTAGGGAGCGGTTGGAGAAAGAAGTTCTCTACAACGTCAGCATCCGGATGGAGCCGGGGGAGGGCCGGGACGCCTTCCGGGTGAGCGCCCGGGGGGAGCTGCAACTGGCGGTGCTCATCGAAATGATGCGGCGGGAGGGTTTCGAGCTGTCCCTGTCCCGGCCCCGGGTCATCACCCGGGAAGTCGACGGGGCCCTGGCCGAGCCCCTGGAACTGGCGGTGGTGGACATCCCCGAGGAGTTCATCGGCATTATCACCGAAAAGATGAGCGCCCGCCGCGGACGCCTGGTGAAGATGGTGAACCACGGCTACGGCCGGGTGCGCCTGGAATTCGAGATCCCTTCCCGGGGCCTCATCGGCTTCCGGGGGCAGTTTCTGAACGACACCCGGGGCACCGGGCTGCTGAACACCATCCTGACCGGGTTTACTCCGTTCAGCGGCGAGATCAGCGGCCGGCCCAACGGCGCCATAGTCGCCGACCGGCCGGGCAAGGCGGTCTCCTATGCCATCCACCACTTGCAGCCCCGGGGCACCATCTTCGTGGCCCCCGGGGACCCGGTGTACCCGGGGATGATCGTGGGGGAAAACACCCGGGGCGAAGACATCCGGGTGAATATCACCAAGGAGAAGAAACTGACCAACATCCGGGCCGCGGGCACGGATGAGGCCCTGCGCCTGGTGCCCCCCAGGCAGTTCAGCCTGGAGCAGGCCATGGAGTTCATCAACGACGACGAACTGGTGGAGGTGACCCCGGCTGCCATCCGCCTCCGGAAAATCGCCTCCGGGTGAGGGAGCGGGGAGATGAGATTCTCAGGGAGGGGGCTAGGGCCCGACGGCCCCTACCCCCTCCTGCAACCCACCCCCAACCCCCATAATACCGTTTTCTGTTTTCTGTTTTCGGTTTTCGGTTAATAAAAGGAAAATTGTCAATAGGTTACATGTTAAGTTTGTTGCATTTGAAACGGAAAAGGGTATAAGAGGGGGGGCTGGAAGGTCAAAAAGCTGCTTTGGTAGCCGCAGGCTTTAGCCGGCGCGGCACCGGCAAGACGCCGCGGTCACTTCGGAAAACCTGGCAAACCAGTGGGTTGATG
>JBGPBR010000377.1:0-2508 GCA_041481325.1 Desulfobaccia bacterium | reverse complement strand
CTCCGGATTTTCCCCGGTTTTCCGGAAAATTCCGCAGAGGCAACCAGTGATTAACCACAAATTTTGCCCATCTTGAAAAATTTAGGAGTGTTCACCATGGATTGGCAAGACCTAAGTATTTTGATCACCGGGGGCACCGGTTCCTTCGGCAAAGCCTTTGTCAAATTCGCCCTGGAGCACCTCCGTCCTCGCCGCCTCATCATCTTTAGCCGGGATGAACTCAAGCAGCTGGAGATGCGCGGCCAATTCCCCGAAGGCGCAGATTCTCCCTTACGTTACTTTATCGGTGACGTCAGAGACAAAAACCGCCTCCTCCGCTCCTTCCACGGGGTGGACATCGTCATCCACGCCGCGGCCCTGAAGCAGGTGCCCACCGCGGAGTATAACCCCCTGGAAGTAATCATGACCAACGACATGGGCGCGGCCAATATCATCGACGCGGCCATCGACCGGGGGGTAAAGCAGGTCATCGCCCTCAGCACCGACAAGGCCGCCAATCCCATCAACCTCTACGGCGCCACCAAGTTATGTTCCGACAAGCTCTTCGTGGCCGCCGGGGTTTACGCCGGTCCCAGCATGACCCGCTTTGCGGTGGTGCGCTACGGCAACGTCATGGGCAGCCGGGGCAGCGTCATCCCCTTCTTCCTGGAGCGCCGGGCCACCGGGTCTTTACCCATCACCGACCCCCGCATGACCCGCTTCTGGATCACCCTGGACCAGGCAGTGGCCTTCGTTAACAACTGTCTCCGGCTCATGAAGGGTGGGGAAATTTTTGTCCCCTAGCTCCCGAGCATGCGTCTCGTGGACCTGGCCCGGAGCATCGCCCCGGAATGCCGCCACGACATCGTGGGCATCCGTCCCGGGGAAAAACTCCATGAGGTCCTGGTCACCGAAGATGAGGCCCGCCGCACCCTGGAATTCAATGATTTCTTTGTGGTGCAGCCCGGGGCCATCATGAGCTGGTGGGAAAACGGCCATCTCAACCGGGGGCGACCTGTGGCCCCGGAGTTCAACTACAAGAGCGATACTAACACCTGGTGGCTGTCCGTGGAAGAATTGCGCCACCTGATAGGACAAGATGAAACCAAAAGTCATCCCTTACGGGCGGCAATGGGTTGATGAGGACGACCTGGCCGCGGTAGCCGCGGTGCTGCGCTCCGACTGGCTGACCACCGGCCCCAAGGTGGCGGACTTCGAGGCGGCCGTGGCCGCGTACGTGGGCGCCCGGGAGGGCGTGGCGGTGAACAGCGGCACCGCGGCCCTCCACGCCGCCATGCACGCCGCGGGCATCGGGCCGGGAGATGAGGTCATCCTCCCGCCCTTGACCTTTGTGGCCACCGCCAACAGCGTCGTCTATCAGGGCGGGACCCCGGTCTTCGCCGACGTGGACCCGGAGACCCTGCTCCTCGATCCGGCCCAGGTTGAGAGTAAAATCACCCCCCGTACCAGGGCCATTATCGCCGTGGATTATGCCGGGTGCCCCTGTGATTATCAAGCCCTCCAAACCCTGGCCCAACGCCATGGCCTGGTCTTGGTGGCGGATGCCTGCCACTCCCTGGGAGCCTCTTATCAGGGGAAAATGGCGGGGATCCTGGCCGACCTCACGGTTTTCAGCTTCCATCCGGTTAAAAACATCACCACCGGGGAAGGGGGGATGGTGGTCACCGACCGTCCCGAGTGGGCCGCACGCATGCGCCGCTTCCGCAACCACGGCCTGAGCACCGATCACCGGGAGCGGGACCGCCAGGGCACCTGGCGCTACGAAATGACGGAGTTGGGATACAACTACCGTCTCACCGATTTCCAGTGCGCCCTGGGCATCAGCCAGCTGGCCAAGCTGGACGCCTGGGTGGCCCGCCGCCAGGCCCTGGCCGATTATTACCAGACCGCCCTGGCCGCCCTGCCGGAAATCTCCCTGATCCGCACACCGCCCCACGTCGCCTCCGCGCACCACCTTTACGTCATTTTGCTGGAGCTGGAGCGGCTCGCGGCCGACCGGGGCCGCATCTTTCAGGCCCTCCGGGCCCGGGGCGTGGGGGTCAACGTCCATTATCTGCCCGTGCACCTCCACCCCTTTTATCAGGAGCGCTACCACACCCGGCCCGGGGATTGCCCGGTGGCCGAGGCGGCTTACGAACGCCTCCTCAGCCTGCCCATCTTCCCGGCCATGTCCCCTGGCGAAATTGATCGAGTTATCGAAAGCTTAACCGAAACGCTGGCGGAGTTCGGCCTGGGCAAGATTACTCCGGGTCCTGCGGAAGCGAAGCCGGGCTTAGACCCGATTTTCTGCCACCGGAGCCACTCTGCCGGCATTGTTTGACTTGAGTATCAATGCTTGTTGATGGGCAGGATACTATTGCCTCTCTTGGCTGCGGCCTGCAGGAGCGATTCAGAGGAGCTCGGTTAAATGATTATGACAAGCAACGCGTATCAACTGTTAAAGTATCAGAGTAGGGGCAGGGTAATGCCATTTCTGCCAGGAGTTAACCATGACTGAAAGTAAATTTT
>JBGPBR010000376.1:0-2517 GCA_041481325.1 Desulfobaccia bacterium | reverse complement strand
GGTGTTCTTCACCATGAAGATGAAGTCCGTCATGGCCGGCGAGTACACCGCGCCCCCGGCGGTGGGGCCCATGATGGCGGAGATCTGGGGGATGACCCCGGAGGCGATGGCGTTGCGGTAAAAGATCTGGCCGTAGGCGCTCAAAGAGTCCACCCCTTCCTGGATGCGGGCCCCGCCGGAGTCGTTAAACCCCACGAACGGCGCCCCGGCCTTCAGGGCCAGGTCCATGACCTTGCAGATCTTCTTGGAATGCATCTCGCCCAGCGACCCGGCCCGGGAGGTGAAGTCCTGGGCAAAGGCGAAGACCACCCGGCCGTTCACCCGGCCGAAGCCGGTGACCACCCCGTCCGCCTGGATCTCCACCTGCTCCATCCCGAAATTGACGCAGCGGTGCCTGACAAAGATATCGGTCTCCCGGAAGGTCCCCGGATCGTAAAACAGGTCCAGGCGCTCCCGGGCGGTGAGCTTGCCGCTGCCGTGCTGCTTCTCCACGGCCTTGGGCCCGCCCATGGCCTTGATCTGGGCCTCTTTCTCCTTTAACTCCTGGATCTTCTGGGCCACGGTCTTCATAGGTTGACTCCTTTTCTCACCTAACCCTTGCCCCCGGCGAGGAACCCCCTGAATGACGAGGCGGTTACCTCTGAAGAAACTGAAGCGGCCGGGGCGAATCTGCTCGGACTAGGGAAGATTATTTTCTTTTTGGCCACCTGTCAACCGGATTCTGTGAAAGATTTCTTTAAAAGGCAGTTTTCGGTTTTCGGTTGGCGGGATTCGGTTGTAAGATGTGGGGGGAGTTCCCCAAAATTGGACGGCTCCGGTTTCGGGGCTAGGCAAGTTTCCTCTCATGGCGCTTGGCGCTCAACCGGCTATTTAAGACCTCTGCTTAGAAAAGTTCAAAGTTCAAAGTTCAAGGTTCAAGGTTCGGTTAATAAAGAAAACGTACCGCGCACCATGATAAAAAGCCCGTCACTTTTCATGCGTTATGGGTGGGCCAAAGGCCCATGAATGACTGTTCCGAGAAGTTTGGTGGAATTGGTGGCATAGGCTTCCAGCCTAGGCAGCACGGTAAAGCCTGCGGCTACCAAAGGCGGCGGGCAGGGACGCCCGCTGCTTGGAAGAGTTTTGAGTTGCAAGTTTCGAGAATAAAGACGAAAAGTAGGGTGGGCAAGGCCCACCAGCTTTCTGGCCCAAGCGCAGCTTGGGCTGAGGGGAAAGGGAACACCCCCGGGGGTCCGGGTACAGGCTGGGAATCCTGTGCCACCAGTGCTTATCATTATTTACCAGGGCGCGGCAGGTTCACGAACGCCCGCCTTAAAAGTTCTAAAACCTCTGGTGGCACCGGGGTTATGCCGTCGCCTCCAGAAATAGTCGGCCGCAAGGTAATCGGGGGTCGCCAATCTATGGCAATCGCGGCTTCCAACCTTGCCGGACCACAAGGAGGCGACATGGCTCAAGGGCAGCAATCCGGGGGTGAGCAAGGCATCCACCGCACCACCGTGCGGGTGCGTTTCGGGGACACGGACCCCTACGGCATCGTTTATTTCGTCAGTTATTTCCGCTACTGCCACCGGGCCATCGAGGAATTCTTTCGGGCTTGCGGCTTGCAGCCCGAAGAGACCTTTAAAAATGTCCGGGAAGGGTTCGGGCTGCCCATTGTGGAGGCCTGGTGCCGTTTCCGGCGCCCGACAAGATACGGCGAGCTCCTGCGGATCGAAACCCGGCTCCAGGAGGTGCGGCCCCGGGCCCTGGTCTTCCGGTTCGAATTTTACCCGGAAACCGGCCGGGGCCTGGTGGCGGAAGGCACGGCCAATCTGGTGGCCATCGGCGCCGACTGGCGGGCGAGGGAGCTGCCGGCGCGCCTTAAGGTGGCCTTGGGCCTGGGAAATTGAGTCCAGGCCTCGAGGAGAAGATATCTATCTGAGCATTAGGGAGAGTATGAGACCATACTCAAAACTTCCCATTCTATATAGGGCGCCAGGATGCAGGCATAGACGCCAATTGTCAGGATTTCTTTGATAAGTTCCCGATGCCGCTTGTCACAGAGGTGTTCTTTATCGCAAAAAATGATGATGCGGCAAAGTCGGCAAGAAACCTTGATCTTTGACAGGATCCTGGTGCCAAAAGAACTCACCGCGCTGCAGTCGATCAAAATAATGGCGAACTCTTTCCCCCTGAGCGATCGCAGCAATTCCTCCGGGTCCGTCATCAGGAGAGGAGAATAATTATTTTCCGACAGCAAGCTCGACAGGTAATCCCGAGTCCGGCCATTGCCCACCAGCAACAGGATAGGGGTGGGTTTATGCTTGGTGGTCGGTTTCCTCCTGGGATTTTGACCCTCAAATTCGGAAAGTTTTCCGTTTATTCTCTGCCGGTTTTGAAAAAATTCGGCAAATATACCTGCGTGGAAAGTCAATCCGGCCATAACGCCCACATCTCCAAATTTAAAAGCCCCACGGCATTGCTGTCGTGGGGCCAACAAAGTGAAACTGTAAGGGAGGAAAAGCGTCCGATGACTTT
>JBGPBR010000375.1:0-2517 GCA_041481325.1 Desulfobaccia bacterium | reverse complement strand
TCGCTGCTGGGCTTCAGCAGGATGGGGTTCATGTCCACGTGGGGCGCAACCCCCGCAGCCTGGGCCTGCACCACCTGGGCCCGGCCCATCTCGCCGCCTTCCGGGGTGATGAAGCTGTTGAGGGCCATGTTCTGGGCCTTAAAGGGCGCCACCCGGATGCCTTCCTGGCGGAAGATGCGGCACAGCCCCGCGACGGTGATGCTCTTTCCCACGTCGGAGCCGGAGCCCAGGATCATTAAGGGGCGATATTTCATGTCTCGGTGTTCGGTTCGGCGCCGGGGGCGCCGGCCACTGCATACTTGTCCAGGTAGCCCCGGGGGGTGACCAGGTAGGGGCCGTAGGCATAAGTCTGGGAATTGCCGATGATGACGATGGTCTGCATGTCCACGGGATGCTCAACCAAGTCCTGCAAGGTCGTAATAATGACCGACTGGCCCTGCCGCATGGCCCGGGTGACGATGCCCACCGGGGTGCCGGGGTCTTTGACCCGGAGCAAGAGGTCGCGCACCGCCCCCAACTGCCAGTCCCGCTTCTTGCTCTTGGGATTGTAGAGCACGATGACAAAATCCCCCTGGGCCGCGGCCTGGAGGCGTTTTTCAATCACCTCCCAGGGGGTCAAGAGATCGCTCAAGGAGATGGCGGCGAAATCGTGCATCAAAGGCGCCCCTAACCGCGCCGCGCCCGCGGCCAGGGCCGGTACCCCGGGAATTACTTCCAGATACAGATCAACTGCCTCCAGCGTCTCCGGCGGGCCCACCCGGAGGGCCCGGGCCCGGCAAACCTCCAAGGCCAGCCCGGCCATGCCGTAGATGCCGGCGTCGCCGCTGGAGACCAGGGCCACCCGCCGGCCGGCCAGGGCCAGGTCAACGGCGTCCTGGCAGCGCTTAACTTCGGTCTTCATGCCCGAGACCACCACTTCCTGGCCCCGGAGCAGCGGCGCCAGCAGGTCGATATAGGTGCGGTAGCCCACCACCACCTGGGCCTGCTCCACCGCGACCCGGGCCTGGGGAATGATATATTCTGGAAACCCAGGCCCCAGGCTCACCACCGCTAGGCGACCCGGGCCACCGCCACCGTGACGTTGGCTCCCTTGCGTTTGGGCACGATGAGCTCCACCCCCCCGGCCTTCAGGGCTGCGGCCTCGCTGACGCTCTTCACCCCCAGGTGGCGGGCCACCTGGGCCGACGGGTGGGGCACCTTGACGCCCTCCAGTTCCTCTGCCGTGAACCATATGAATTCCACTCCCAGGCTCCCAGCCGCCTCTTTCAGCCCCGGCTCTTCGCTTTTGGCGGCAATGGTGGCCAGGGCCTGCAAAGACAACAGAGACAGGCGCTCTTCTTTAAAAACGCCCTTGATGAAGTCGACAATCTCCCGGGCCAGGGTGCCCTTGTGGCAGCCAACCCCGGCCACCAGGTTCCTGGGCCGGAGCACCAGCCACCACTCGGGCCAGGGGCCTTCCCGGAAGCCGACGTAAACCGTGGGCCGGCCTGCCACCATGGCGGCCGCCAGGTCAGGCTCCCGGGTGAACAGTCCGGGATACGGCGCCAGGGCCGCCGACAGGTAGCCGTCCGGGTCCACCACCCGGACGGGCCGGCCGGACAACAGGGCCATCTGCACCCCGCGCACCCCGGCCAAATTTTCAATGGTGAGCCCCAGGCTGGCGGCCAGGACGTCCAGGGCCGGAAGCCCCCGGATGTCGCTGGCCGTGGTGATCACCGGGGTGCCGCCCAACAGCTGCGCCACCTGCCGGGCCAGTTCATTAGCGCCGCCCAGATGGCCGGAGAGCAGGCTCACCGCGAACTGGCCCCCTTCGTCCAGCACCACCACCGCGGGGTCCAGGTCCTTGCCCCGGAGGTAGGGGGCGATGCTCCGCACCACAATCCCGGCGGCCATGATGCAAACCAGGTTTTCCCGGGCCCGGAAGGCGCCCTGGAAGACCTGGGACAGACGCCGGAAGGTTCTTTCCTGGGGGCCTTCGTCACCGGCCAGGTTCAGAGGCAGCCAGCATTGAGCCCCGGGCAGTTCCCGGCAGAGACGCCGGGCCAGGGCGGCGCCGCCGGGGGTGACGGCCACCACTTTAATCGGACGATTCGGGACGGAAGCCATGGGCAAAGCTCCGGTCATAAAGTTTGGAGCGGGCCTGCAAACGCCCCTCCCAGGCGGCCAGGGCCGGGCCCACCAGGATCAGGGCCTGGCGCTCGATACCGGCCTGCCGGGTAAGTTCCGCAATGGTGGCCAGCGTCCCCCGGACGATCTTCTGGTCCGGCCAACTCACCCGGTAGGCCACCACCGCCGGGGCCTGGGCCCCGTAGGCTTCGGTCAACTCCGCCACCACCCGGTCGATGAGCTTAATACTCAAGTAGATGACCATGGTGGCCCCGTGCCGGGCCAGGGCGCCCAGGGCTTCTGGCTCCGGCACCGGGGTGCGGCCCGGGGCCCGGGTCAGGATGACCGTCTGGGTCAACTCCGGCAGGGTGAGCTCCTGGGCCAGGGCCGCAGCGGCCGCCGCGGCCGCGG
>JBGPBR010000374.1:0-2531 GCA_041481325.1 Desulfobaccia bacterium | reverse complement strand
TGACATTGATCATAGGCTTCCTCAATAAAAAAGGCATCTCGGGCGTCCCAAAGAGCTCTCCCAGATGCCGCTTAACCAGCTAGCAAATTACATAATATGGAAGTAACGGCCGGAGCCGTGTAACTCCTTAGTCTCCTGGGTGGATCGACTTTAACCAAAGTAAATTCCGCAGATTATGTCTCATAAATACCTGAGTTTGTCAAGAATTTTTCAGGCTGAAAGGAACGGGCCGGATAACCGGGGTCAAAGTTTTTGCCCGCCGGGGTGGCCTCGCCGCATTTTTCCATTCCGGGCTCACGAGCGCGGCTCTTGTAGCCCCCATCCCCCTCCCAGAAGGGCTCAGGTGCGGAGGGCGCTCTTTAAGATAGTCGTCAGATTTTCAAATTCCATCAAAGATCCCTGCTGCTTTGAAAACTTGGCGTAGGGTGCGTCTTACGCACCATTAATCTGCTTTAAAAAGTTTTGAGTTTCGAGTTTCGAGAATAGAGATGCAATTGTCGGGTGGGCCCGGCCCGCCAGCTTCCTGGCCCAAGCGCAGCTTGGGAAAATGTGGGACCCCCGCCCTCGGGGGTTCGGTTCCGGCGCCGCCGAGGGCGGGGCGCTACATTTTCATGGTTTTGGAGTGAGCCAACGGCTTCTCAGCGAATCCTCCCAAAACCCCCCGGCCTGGAAAAAATTTCTTGCGTCCTCCGGGGGATGGTGCCATTTTGGCCTGCAACCGGGGAGACCGGAATCTGCGGCACCGGGTGGGAAGATGGCGATGTATTTTTTAATTATTAACCTGATCAAGATGTTGGCCATCGTCTTGGCTTTATCCCTGGGATCCGGCTGCCAGCCGGACCCCCTGGCCGACCTGGACCGGGTGCTGGCGCGATCCTGGGAGAGCTACCGCCAGACCTTTATTTCCCCGGAAGGCCGGGTGGTGATCCCGGAGCAGAACCGGGACACCATCTCCGAAGGCCAGGCCTACGCCCTGCTGCGGGCCGTGTGGGCCGGGGATGAAGCCACCTTTGCCCTGGTCCATGCCTGGACCCGGCGGCACCTGTCCCGGGACCAGGGGCCGGGTGACCATCTGCTGTCCTGGAGTTGGGGAGAGCGGCCCGACGGCTCCTTTGGGCTCAAGGACGTCAACACCGCGGCCGACGCGGACGTGGATTACGCCCTGGCCCTGATCCTGGCGGCCCGGCGTGGCTGGCGGCCGCCGCCGGATCTCCCCGATTACCTGGAGGAGGCCCGGCAGGTGATGAGGGCCATTCTGGCCAAGGAGACGGTGACCCTGCCGGGCGGCGAGGTCCTTCTCAGCCCCGGCAACTGGCATGAACCCGCGCCGCCTTATCTGATCAACCCTTCTTATTTTTTCCCGGCTGCCTACCGCTTGTTCGGGCAGGTTTGCCAGGAGCCGGGATGGTCTCCCGGTCATGGCCCTGGTCCTGGGGGTGGCGGCGACGGGGCCCAATGGCAACGCCTGCATCAGGGCGCCTATCAATTTTTGGACCGCTTGGCCCGGGGCCTGGGAGAACAGCCCGGAGTGGGGCTTTTTCCCGACTGGTGCCGGGTTGACGCCGCCGGCCGGATGGCGCCCGCCCCGGGCCGGGACTCCAGGTTCGGCTGGGAGGCGGTGCGCCTGCCCTGGCGACTGGCCCTGGACGCCCTGTGGTTTAAGGAGACCCGAGCGGACCAATTGTTGGACCGGAAGTTTCTGCCGTTCTTCAAGAAGGAATGGCAGGATAAGCGGCGGCTGGCCGCGGGGTACCATTACGACGGCACTCCGGCCGCGGCTTACGAAAGCCCGGTGCTCTATGCCGGGGTGCTGGCCGCGGCCCTGGCCTCCCAAGAGCCGAAATTCGCCGGCCAGTTGGCCCGGAAAATCCTCTCTTTCTACCATGAACAGGAGGGGCAGGCCTATTTCGTTAGCGCCGACAACTATTACGCCAACAACTGGGCCTGGCTGGGCCTGGCTATGTATGCGGGCTGGGTGAAGGATTTCGGGGAGCCCTAAGCCATCTTGAGATCCATGCTGCGAAAAGTTCAAGGTTCAAGGTTCAAGGTTCAAGGTTAATGTAGGGTGGGCACGGCCCACCGTCATCCTTGCCCAGCGCATCTTGAGAACGAGGGAAACGAAAAACCTGTTCTCAGGTCCCGTGGGGGCGGGTTTAAAACCCGCCCCTACCACCGATTTCACGGGCGACTTAGGCGGGGAAAATCTTAGTCCCGGGCGGGGGAATATGCTATATTAATTCAGATATCGCGCCGATGAACCAGGAATTGACCCACATCTATACGGTGAGCGGCCTCACCCGGGAAATTCGGGACCGTCTGGAGACCCACTTTTCCCTGTTGTGGGTCTCGGGTGAGCTCTCCAACCTGAGGCAGCCCCTGTCGGGGCATTTTTATTTTACCCTGAAGGACGCCGGGGCCCAGCTCCGGGCGGTGCTCTTCAAGGGCAACCACCAGCACCTGCGCTTCAAGCCCCGGGAGGGCAGCCAGTTCCTGTGCCGGGGGCGCCTCACCGTCTACGAGCCCCGGGGCGA
>JBGPBR010000373.1:0-2539 GCA_041481325.1 Desulfobaccia bacterium | reverse complement strand
TTTTGGAAATATGAACATCTCTGAATTCGAAAAATCCTGAAGCCTTTTTCCCTTTTAATTTTGCGAGTAAGTCAGTATTGATAGTTTTTCCATGGTTTGCAAAATATTCGATGATTTTCAGAACCCTTGCTTGATGAATTTTTGATAATTCTTTTCCATTTAAAAATTTTTTCGCCGGACATTGACCAGTAGGAGACATGAAAAAATCAACCCTCACTTTCCTTCCAAAGACAAAGGGCTCGCTGCGCGGTTTCGGCATGAAAGAAGTTTATATAAATATAAACCCATGTCAATAATAAAATCAAGCTTCCTTCATAAAATTGTCAGACTTCTCGTCCTATAGAATCCCCGTCCGCCTTGACAATCCCCGGTAAACAGGGTAGCGTTAACCCCACGGATAATGGGGGAGAGCATGACTCGGAGCCGATTTCGGGGGATGGTGGCCGGCATTCTGGCCGGGTTGCTGGCGACGCTGGCGGGGGCGGCCTCGGCCGAGGCCCCGCCGGTGGCCTACGTGGGCTTGAAGTACGACCTGGTGCGCCGCGGCCTGGATAAGGGCTTCGTGTTCCAGACCTTTGCCGACTCCCGCAACGATTTCATGCCCGACGTGGTGCGCAAGATCGCCTTCCTGCGCAAGGAAACCCCGGACATCTACTCGAAATTCCTGCGGCCCGAAGTGGCGGCCCAGGGCCGGGCTTACAAGGCCGCGCATCGGGCCGAGTTGGCCAAAGCCGAAGCCAGATACGGCGTGACCCCGGACGTCATCGTGGCCATCCTCACGGTGGAGAGCGGCCTGGGAACCATCACCGGCAAGTACCCGGTGTTCAACGTCTTCGCCTCGCTCTCGGTCATGGACTCGCCCGAAATCATCGGGGAGGCCGGCCTGGGCGGGGCCCCGCGGGACCGCCTGAAGAAAAAGGCGGCCTGGGCCCGGCGGGAGCTGCAAGTCTTCCTTGAGTACTGCGAGACCCGCCGCCTGGACCCCTATTCCTTTAAGGGCTCCTGGGCCGGGGCCATGGGCTTTTGCCAGTTCCTGCCTTCCAGCCTGAAAAGCTGCGGCGCCGACGGCGACGGCGACGGCCGGGTGGACCTCTTCAGCCATGCCGACGCCATCCTCAGCATCGCCTCCTACCTGCATAAGAGCGGCTTTCAGCCCCAGAACCGGGCTTCCTGGCGCCGGGCCGTCCATCGCTACAATCACTCCGAGGCGTACGTGGACACGGTGCTCACCCTGGCCAACTGGTATTAAGGGGGGAAAAGGCGAAGAGGCGAAAAGGCGAAGAGTGAAGACGAGGTCGCCGTCCACTGGTAAGCTTTTTTCGCCGGCCGCGGCAGAGATGATTTTTGGGGGAGGGGGTAAGGGCCACCTACGAAAAAGCCCTTAGCCTCCTCCCCCAATCACCACATCAAGGGGACCCGTATGGCGAGCAAGGTTGAGGTGGGGGTGGTTTTGGGCAGCGCCTCGGATTGGCCCGGGGTGGAGCCGGCGGCCCGGCTTCTGAAGGATTGGGGCATCGGGTTCGAAGTGGTGGTGGCCTCGGCCCACCGGACCCCCCGGCGGGTGCAGGCTTATGCCCGGGACGCGGCGGGGCGGGGTCTCAAGGTGATCATCGCGGCGGCGGGGGCCGCGGCCCATCTGGCCGGGGTCCTGGCCGCGGAGACCACCCTGCCGGTCATCGGGGTGCCCATGCCCGGCTCCGCCCTTCAAGGCCTGGACAGCCTTTTGTCCATAGTGCAGATGCCGGCCGGGGTGCCGGTGGCCACCATGGCCCTGGGCAGCGCCGGGGCCAGGAACGCCGCGGTCTTCGCCGCCCAGATCCTGGCCCTCAGCGACCCCCGGCTGCAGGAGGTCTTAAAGCGCCACAAGAAGGACCTGGAGCAGCAGGTGGCTGAGCAGGCGGACCAGATCCCCCCGGAGTTCCGGGGCCAGGGTTGAGCAAGTCCGAAGCCTCCCCGCAACCATGGGGACATCCCGGAGTTCAGGGCTTCATCTGATATCGGCTGGGGCGCAATTCGCACCCTGCAGTAAGGATTTGACGCCATGATGGTAAGTTCCATGGTGGACCTGACCGTGGACCTGGCGGCCCTGGAGCACAATTACCGGCAGCTCAGGAGTCTCTGCGAACCCCAGGTCAGGATGCTGGCGGTGGTCAAGGCGGACGCCTACGGCCACGGGCTCCTGCCGGTGGGGCGGAGACTGGCCGCGGCCGGCGCCGATTACCTGGGGGTGGGCTCCCTCGAGGAAGGCCTGGCCCTGCGTCGGGCCGGGGTGGGCGTTCCCGTGCTCCTGCTCCTGGGCCTCCTGCCCCGGGAGGCGGCCAGGGCCGTGGCCGACGACCTGGAGGTGGCCTTGTTCCGCCGGGATGTGGCCCAGGCCCTGGCCGACGCCGCCCGCACCCAGGGAAAGCGGGCCCGGGTCCACCTCAAGGTGGACACCGGCATGGGGCGCCTGGGTCTCCTGCCCGAAGAAGTGCTGCCCTTCCTTAACTGGCTGAAAGAGTACCGCCAGATCGAGGTCCTGGGGTTGATCTCCCACTTG
>JBGPBR010000372.1:0-2550 GCA_041481325.1 Desulfobaccia bacterium | reverse complement strand
TGCGCCTGCTGGTGGGGGCCGTGCCGCTGAGCCCCGGCCACCCGGACGTCTTTAAATATGAGCCGGGTCCGGACCAATATCTGCTGGAGTGGCGGGCCGCCGCCGGCCACAAGGCGGAGCGGCTGTTGGTGGCGGCCCAGGGGCTTAACCCCGGGGAGGAAGACTGGTATGACGGGGCGCCGGCGCCAAGGTTCACCGCGACCTTCGCCGATTTCGGCAGCCTGGCCCCGGACCTGCCGGGAAAGCTTACCATCAAGACCGCCGCCCCCCAGATCGAACTCCGCCTGGCCTACACCGAGCTGCTCCTCAACCCGCCTTTGCAGCCCGGGGACCTGGAACTCACCGCCCCCGCCGGGGTCTCGGTGGTGCCGTTGCCCTGAAAAGAGGGTTTTGGGTTCTGGGTTCTGGGTGAGATGGAAGGTAAATAATTTTAGATTTGGTTATGAGCGTGCTGAAAGAAGATTTGCAGTCATCGACGATTCATTGCCAACTTTCCTAGTGGCCCAGGCGTCTCGCCTGGGCGGCGCAGGCTAAAGCCTGCGGCTACCAAAAGCCTTTTGACCGCAAATCGGCATAAGATGTATCGTTCTGCCCGGTGCCATGAAATTCCTGGTTGATCTGCCCCTGGGCGGCCTGGCCCGGTGGCTCCGCTTCTGCGGCTTCGACGCCGCCAGCAGCCGCCTCTCCCCTGCCCTGCCGCCGCCCGCCCCCGACACCTACATCCTCACCCGGCGGGAATCCCTGCACCAGCTTAACCGGCCCGACGTCCTGGTCCTGGCCGCCAACCGCCCGGAGGAACAATTGGCGGCAGTCTTCCGCCTCCTGGCGATCCCCGCGGACCGGCTCCAGCCCCTGAGCCGCTGCAGCCGCTGCAACGAACCCCTGACCCCGGTGCCCCGGGAACAGGTCCAGGGGCGGGTCCCGGAGCACGTCTTTCACCATCAGAGCGAATTTTACGAATGTCCCCGGTGCCACCGCCTCTTTTGGCCCGGCAGCCATTTGCCCGGCATCATCCGGACCTTGCGGGAGCAGCTGCCGGAGCCTTCCACCTGACGCCAATGGCCGGAGATAATCAGGGTGCGCCGGATAAAACCCCGCGGCTGCCTTTACCCTCCCTTTAATACCGTTTTCGGTTTTCGGTTTTCGGTTAATAAAAGGAAAATTGTCAATAGGTTACATGTTAAGTTTGTTGCATTTGAAACGGAAAAGGGTATAAGTTTTTTGCCGCTGAAATCCCCGCTAACTTTTCCCCCCTTGGCAATGTCGCTTGCCCTGCTTATCTTATTTTCATTGCGAAGATACCAACGGGGAGAGACGGCCCCGGCGAACCCGGAGAAATGGGATAGCCATTGATGGCGCTTTGCCGGCCCTGGCCGCTACCTCGCCAAGGAGGAACTTATGAACGCAGGCCTCAAAGAAAAGGCGGTTCAAGGAACGAAATCCATCTGGTGCAACACCTGGACCTGCGCGGTCAACACCGGCCGCCGGGCCAAGATCATGGGGCGCTACACCCTGGCCTGCTGGCAGCAGCAGAAGCTCAGACAGGCCTTGCACCACCTGGGCGCCCAGACCTTCCAGGCCCTGGAGCGGGGGGAGTCCAACCCCCTGGTGGCCTCGGAAGTGAGCGAGGCGGTGCGGAAGGCAAAAGATTCAAAAGAGCGGAAAGAGCAGAACTACCAGGCCATCGCGGCCCTGAAGGAACGGATCCGCAGCTCCTGCGAAATCCCCACTCCTGATAAGCCCGGCGGTCTGGAAGAGAGTCCCGAAGTGCCGTGAGTGGAAATGGTTTTTTTGTAAGGGTTCCTGACCCTCCCCCCAAAAATATCTAGCCTTCCCCCAAAAAATTCAGGGGTCAGGGGCTTTTTCGTAAGTGCCCCTGCCCCCTGATAAACTTTACCTGCACCTGCCTACGGGGCGCCGCACGCCGCCGGGCTGCCCTTGAGTTTTTCCAGGGCGTGGGGCAAGGCCGGCGCCACGGCCTCCAGGTTTTCCCGGGCCCCCTTGGGGCTCCCCGGCAGGTTGATAATGAGGGTTGCGCCCCGGGTGACCGCCACCCCCCGGGAGAGCATGGCGTGGGGGGTTATGGCCAGGCCCGCGGCCCGCATGGCCTCGGGGATGCCCGGCACCAGGCGCTGGGCCACGGCCAGGGTGGCCTCGGGGGTGGTGTCCCGGGGGCTCAGGCCCGTGCCCCCGGTGGTCAGGATCAGGTCCAGGCCGTCGGTATCACTCCAGGCCCTCAGTATCGCCGCGATGGCTTCGGGTTCGTCGGGCACGATCTCATAAGCGGTCACCGTAAAGGCGCCGGGGTCTTGTAGCCGGCCCAGTTCAGGCCCGGCGGTGTCCTGCCGCTCCCCGGCGTGGCCCTTGTCACTGACGGTCAGAATGCCCACCCGGAACATAAACCACCTCGATCACGTCGCCCGGTTTGACCAGGCCCTCTTTGAGCACCCGGGCAAAGACGCCTTCCCGGGGCATGACGCAGTCGCCCACCAGCTCCCGGATGGCGCAGCCCTTGTGGCAGGTCTTGCCGATCTGGGTGATTTCCAACTC
>JBGPBR010000371.1:0-2551 GCA_041481325.1 Desulfobaccia bacterium | reverse complement strand
TTAATCAAACCTTATGGGGGTTGGGGGAGGGAGTTTGAGGGAGGGGGCAGGGGCACTTGCGAAAAAGCCCCTGGCCCCCTCCCTCAACTCTCATTACTTCCCTATTCCTTCTCCCGGGCGGCCCGGGCCTCGGCCACGATTTTTTCCGCCAGGTGGGGCGGCACTTCCTCGTAGTGGGAGAACTCCATCTCGTAGGTGCCCCGGCCGCCGGTCTTGGAGATCAGGTCGGGGGCGTAGAGGAGCACTTCCACCATGGGCACGTGGGCGGTGATGACCTGCTGGCGGCCCACGGCCTCCACCCCCAGGACCCGGCCCCGACGGCCGTTGAGGTCGCCGATGATGTCGCCCATGTTTTCCTCCGGCACCGTCACCATCATCTTCATGACGGGCTCCAGGAGGGTGGGCTGGGCCTGCTCGCAGCCCTTCTTGTAGCCCATGGAGCCGGCGATCTTGAAGGCCATGTCCGAAGAGTCCACGTCGTGGAAGGTGCCGTCGTAGAGGGTAACCCGAAAGTCCACACACGGGAAACCAGCCAGCACCCCCTCGTTTTTGGCCTCCACGATGCCCTTTTCCACCGAGGGGATGTACTGCCGGGGGATGGCGCCGCCCACGATCTTGTCCACGAACTCAAAGCCGGCGCTCCGGGGCAGGGGCTCCAGCTCCAGCCAGGTGTCGCCGTATTGGCCCCGGCCGCCGGACTGGCGCTTGTATTTCCCCTGGATCTTGACGGTGCCCTTGATGGTTTCCCGGTAGGGGACCTTGGGGGACTTGAGATTGACCTCCACCCCGAACTTGCGCTTCAGTTTTTCCGCGGTGGCCTCGATGTGCACCGCGCCCATGCCGGAGAGCAGGATCTCCTTGGTGTCGCTGTTCCGGGTCAGGGAGAGGGAAGG
This sequence comes from Desulfobaccia bacterium, assembly GCA_041481325.1. Classification (GTDB taxonomy): domain Bacteria; phylum Desulfobacterota; class Desulfobaccia; order Desulfobaccales; family 0-14-0-80-60-11; genus DASWLF01. The sequence goes on along the minus strand of JBGPBR010000371.1, from coordinate 1,658 downwards.
GTCTTCTTCGATGAGCTTGGAAAAAGATGAAAACACCTTGTCTTCCTCGCCCTGCTTCTTGGGCTCCACCGCGAAAGTCACCATGGGCTTGGAGGGCGGGACCTGGGGCAGGAGGATGGGTTTGGCCTCGGTGGCCAGGGTGTCGCCGGTGACCGTTTCTTTGAGCTTGGCCACGGCCCCGAAGGCCCCGGGTCCCAGGCTGCTCACCGATTTCTGGCCCTTGCCCTCGGGCAGGAAGAGCTGGCCGTAGCGCTCCGGCACCTGGCGGGTGACGTTGAACACGGTGCTGTCCGCGGTCATGTTCCCGGAATAGATCCGGAAAATGGACAGCCGCCCGGCGTAAGGGTCCGCTACGGTCTTGAAGACCTGGGCCGCCAGCGGTCCGTCCGGGTCCTGCTCCAGGGCCACTTCCCCGCCGCCGGGGGTCAGGCCCGTAACCAGGCCCCGGTCTTCGGGGGCGGGCAGATACTGGTTGATGGCGTCCAGCAGCAGCGGGGACCCCAGGTTGTCATGGGTGGCGCCGCAGAACACCGGGACGATGCTGCCTTTGAGGGTGCCGATCCTGAGTCCCTGGTAAATCTCTTCTGCGGTGAGCTCCCCTTCCTCCAGAAATTTTTCGATGAGGGCGTCGTCGCTTTCCGCGGCGAAATTCAGCAGGTCGCCCCGGAAGGCCTCCACTTCGTCCTTGAGGTCATCGGGGATGGGGCCCGCTTCCAGTTTGCCCCCCGCTTGGGCGGTGTAAGCCTTGAGGGTGACCAGGTCCACCACCCCTTTAAAGGAGGCCTCCCGGCCGATGGGGATCTGGAGCGGCACCGCCGGGGCCTCCAGGATCTCCTTCACTTCCTTGAGGACCTGGCCAAAGTCGGCCCGTTCCCGGTCCATCTTGTTGATGAAGATGAGGCGCGGCAGATTATACCGGCTGGCGGTTTGCCAGACCTTTTCGGTGCCCACCTTGACGCCGTCCACCGCGTCCACCACCACGATGGCCCCGTCGCCCACGTGCAGGGCGGCCTTGGTGTCGGCCAGGAAGTTGTCGTCGCCGGGGGTGTCGGCCAGGTAGACGGTGTGCTTTTTCCAGGAGTAATGGTGGAAGGCGCTGGAAATGGTGATCTGGCGCTTGATTTCTTCGGGCTCGTAATCCAGGACGGAGCTGCCGTCATCTACTTTTCCCAGCCGGGAAGTGGCCCCCGCCCCGAACAGAAGGGCCTCGGCGAGCGAGGTCTTGCCGGAGCCGCCGTGGCCGATGAGGACCAGGTTACGGATCTGTGCTGTTTTGCCGGACATCAAAGCAATCTCCTTCCCTCAAGGTCGCCTCCCCGGCCCGGTATCAATTTCCAGCCGGGGCAACCTTTTTAAAGTATCAAGTCTTCTCATAAATCTCAACCGCTTTTCGAGACTTAGATTAATGGCGCCCGAGACTCAGCCGACGCGAACTTTTCCAGGCAGTCGTTCATGAGCTTTCAGCACCCTCATAAAACATGGAAAATAATGCAGGGCTGGCCTCGCCCGCCATGCAGGGGGGCGCGGGGCGCCCACCTGCACCTCGCACCGCCTGGAGGCCGGTGCCACCAACCTCAAAACTTGTCCAAGCAAAGGTCTCATCGGTTCGGGATTCTCAAGGGTCAAAACGGGGGTGGTAAAAGTCTTTTGCATTGTCA
>JBGPBR010000370.1:0-2554 GCA_041481325.1 Desulfobaccia bacterium | reverse complement strand
TGCATTACTTCCAGTTCTTTAAAGATGGCGGGCATGTCCGTGCGCAGTTCTTTCAGGGGGCGGGGGGTGCGGATGCCCGCGACCACGTCTTCGCCCTGGGCGTTGATTAGGTAGTCGCCGTAGAGTTTGTTTTCGCCGGTGCCCGGGTCCCGGGTGAAGCCGACGCCGGTGGCGGAGTCGTTGCCCATGTTGCCGAAGACCATGGTGCAGATGTTCACCGCGGTGCCGTAAGCCAAGTCCGGGGTGATGTTGAACTGGCGCCGGTAATCCATCGCCCGTTTCCCCGTCCAGGACTTAAAGACGCCCTCCATGGCCAGGAAGAGCTGGGCCCAGGGGTCCTGGGGAAAATGTTTGCCGGTCACGCGCTTGATCAAATCCTTAAATTTCTGCACTACCTCAGCCAGGGCCTCCGCGGAGAGTTCGGTATCCACGTGGGCGTTATACTTTTCTTTGACCTCTTCAAAAATCTTATCAAATTTGTCTTCCTTAGTTACAGGGTCCGGCTCAATTCCCAGGCCGATCTTGCCGAAGAGCTGAAGGAACCGGCGGTAGGCGTCGTTGACGAAGCGCTCGTTCTTGGTCAGGGCAATCATGCCTTTGGCGGTCTCGTCGTTGAGGCCCAGGTTGAGAATGGTGTCCATCATGCCGGGCATGGACAGGGCGGACCCCGACCGCACTGAGACTAATAAAGGCTTGCTGGGGTCGCCGAAGCCTTTGCGGGTCTTTTTCTCCAGGGCCTCCATATATTCGTGCACTTCGTCCATGAGGCCGGCGGGAAATTTGTCCCCTGCTTCCAAATATTCGATGTTGGCCTCGGTGGTGATGACGTATCCCGGAGGTACCGGCAGGCCGATCTGGGTCATGGTGCACAGGCCCGCGCCCTTGCCCCCCAACGACTTTTTATTGGTGCCGTCGCCTTCCTCGAAGGAATAGCAATAACGCTTCGTGGCTGCTTTTACCGCTTGCTTGGCCATGTCGCCCTTCTCCTTATCTAGATCGATTTGCCGGTTTGGCTATCTGGCGTACCTGAAGGTGGATTTTTCATACCACGTAATTGTGAAAACATTCAAAAAGAAAATTGCCCTTCGCTCCCGAAAACCTGTCGGGATTTCTGAGAGAATATGAAGGAATTGAACCACTTGGGAATAAGGAGGGTTTTGCTCTGCCCCCATCTTGCCCGGATTATGAAAAATAGCAAGTTCTTTGTTATAATGCAAGAGATGGAATTGGGCCGCCTGCGGACTTGGTGGGGCGGGTCTTGAGGAAGCTGGGCTGGCGCTCTGAGGCGCATCCCGCCTGGGGCGAAGGCCCCGCCCACCATCCTGGGCGTCTGGGCCCATTGCGGCGCGGTGGTCCTTCAGGGCTGGCACCGGGAGACTGCCGGCGGCCTGTTGTGCCGGCGCGGCGCGACTAGAATGAAAATGTAGGGTGGGCCCGGCCCACCATATCTTCGAGAAGGAGAAATATGCTGCCCATCCGCTTCGACTTTCAGGTTAATGAATACCGGCGAGGCATCACTTTCGAAGGCATCGAGGCAGGCCAGGCCGGCAAGGAAGCGGCCCTGAACCTGCACGTGCGGGTGGCCCGGGACCACCTGGTCCTGAGCGTCTGGCCGGTCAAGGGCGAGGTGGCCGGGATTTCGGACCGCCTGGCCCAACTCCTGGGGCCGCCCCGGGAGAAGCCCGCGGTCTGCGGCTTCGGCGACTGCCAGGACGACGACAAGGACGCCCCCCAGCAGACCACGTTGTGGGAGTTTGACCCGGCAGGGCGGCCGGGGGTGCTGGAGAAAGTGCGGACCTTTCTGGGGGTTGCCTCCTGAGAGGGGATCCTGTCAGGGAGGAAATGGCTAGATTTTAATTAATCAGTTTAATCCCAAGGTTAGGGGAAATTCATGAGACAGGTAATTATTTACCCAGGCGAAGATGGTTATTGGGTGGCAGAATGTCCCAGCTTACCCGGCTGCATCAGCCAGGGGAAAACCAGGGAACAGGCCATTAGCAACATCAAAGAGGCCATCGCAGGCTATATTAAAGCCCTGCAGGAAGACGGGCTGCCCGTGCCCGAAGAACGCTTCGAATCCATGTTAGTGGCAGTATGACCAAGCTGCCGACTATTTCCGGCCAGACCTGCATCAAGGCTTTACTGAAGGCCGGATTTGCCGTTAAAAGGCAAGAGGGCAGTCATATTATTTTGCGGCGCTCGGAGCCCTTTGCCCAACTTGTGGTGCCCGATCATAAAGAATTGGATCGCGGCACCCTGAGAGCCGTTATCCGGCAATCCGGCTTAAGTGTGGACGATTTTTTAGGGTTGCTCTTAGGTTAATACTTAAAGCATTCGCGACCTTAACCTCTAGATAGCGCTCACTTCAAAAAATCCTTCTCCTTCCCCAGGCCCCGCTCTTTGGCCCGCTGGTACACCGCCAGGGCCAGGGCCAGGTCCTGGATAATCAAGCCGGTGGAGTCGAACACCGTGATCTCCTCCGGGGTCTGCCGGCCCGGCTTCTTGCCCGCCACCACTTCCCCTAATGACCCATAAACCTGATCCGGGGCGAACT
>JBGPBR010000369.1:0-2557 GCA_041481325.1 Desulfobaccia bacterium | reverse complement strand
GGTATGGCCCTGGTGCGGGCCCTGGACCGGGCGGAGGAAGGCTTGGTGTGAGGAAGCGAAGGGGATTTGGGGAAACCCCGCTTTTTTAGAAAAAGCGAGGTTCCCCCAAACCCCCTCCTGGAAAAATAGATAAAATTCATAATATTAATAGAGGCATAGAAAATATAGTATGGTCAGGAAAACGGAGAATTGCTGGCGACAGTTTTCCAGGAGAGATTCTCATGTTGGTAATGATCGACAACTACGACTCCTTTACTTACAACCTGGTGCAGTACTTCGGCCAGCTGGGGGAGGAAGTGCAGGTGTTCCGCAACGATCAGATTGACCTGGCCGGCCTGGACCGTCTCAACCCCAGCCGCCTGGTCATCTCCCCCGGGCCTGGTTCACCCAACGAGGCGGGCATCTCGGTTGACGCCATCCGCCACTGCGCCGGGCGCCTCCCCGTCCTCGGGGTGTGCCTGGGGCACCAGGCCCTGGGCGCGGCCTTCGGGGGCGCCATCATCCGGGCCCCCCGCCTGATGCACGGCAAGACTTCCCTCATTTACCACGATGGCAAGGACCTGTTTCAGGGCATCCCGTCGCCTTTCGAGGCCACCCGCTACCACTCCCTGATCGTGGAGCGGGAGACCCTGCCGGATTGCCTCCAGGTCTCGGCCCAGACCGCGGTGGGGGAGATCATGGGTCTCAGGCACCGGGAATACGCGGTCTACGGGGTGCAGTTTCACCCCGAGTCCATCCTGACCGCGGAAGGCTTGAATCTACTGCGCAATTTCTTGAAGCGCAGCCGGGGGTAAACTTTGCGGTCCTTGGGAGGGGTGGGGGGCGATAATTTCTCCCGGTTGCAAGATACTCGGTATTCTTCTAAGATGGCTTACACAGATAATGAGGTAAATTCGAATAATTAGGCCGTAGGGTGGGTACATCCGCCCTGGCGGAACATGCGTGGTAACGGTTAAGGCCGGTTATGGACCAGGAACCCAGCAATCAGGAATTGAAATCACCAGCCCCGCCCGGCGAAGACCTGCTTGAGGCGCCCGAGAAGCCGCACCCGGAGTATGAGATCGACATCTTCCGGGACTGGTGCAAGGGCTGCGGCATCTGCGCCGCCTTCTGCCCCCGGGACTGCCTCAGCCTGGACCCGGAAGGCAACCCGGTGGTAACGAAACCCGAGCGCTGCACCGGCTGCCGCTGGTGCGAGCTCCACTGCCCGGACTTCGCCATCTGCGTCCGGGAGCTGGCGGGCCAAGAGACCAAACCCGAGGAAGCGGACTGAGAAAAATCACCCTAGAGACCCAGAGAACCCAAAGGGGCAAGGTTGCGCCGGTAGACGAAATCTTGGGGAAATAGCATTCTCTTGGTCCCACGTGCCTCTGTGGTAAAAACAACCAAAGTAGGACTATGGATACTACCACCACCGGACGACCGAGGCTGCTGCAAGGGAACGAAGCTGTGGTTGAGGGCGCCCTGGCCGCGGGCTGCCGGTTTTTCGCCGGCTACCCCATCACCCCGGCCACCGAGATCAGCGAGGTGATGTCCTGGCGCCTGCCCGCCGCGGGCGGCACCTTCATCCAGATGGAGGACGAAATCGCCTCCCTGGGCGCGGTCATCGGGGCCTCCCTGGCCGGGGCCAAGTCCATGACCGCCACCAGCGGCCCGGGGTTTTCCCTGATGCAGGAGAACCTGGGCTTCGCCTGCGTGGCCGAAGTGCCTTGCGTCATCGTCAACGTCATGCGGGGCGGCCCCTCCACCGGACTCCCCACCCACGTGAGTCAGGGCGACGTGCAGCAGGCCCGCTGGGGCACCCACGGCGACCACCCCATCATCGTCCTGGCCGCGGCCACCACCCGGGACTGCTTCGATCTGACGGTCACGGCCTTCAACTTCTCGGAGCGCTACCGCACCCCGGTGATCCTGCTGCTGGACGAAGTGGTGGCCCACACCCGGGAAAAGATCGTGCTGCCGCCGGCCGCGGCAGTCAACGTGGTGGACCGGGTGCGCCCGGACATGCCGCCGGAGTGGTACGTGCCCTACGCCGACACCGCCAGCGGCGTGCCCCCCATGGGCATCTTCGGGGACGGCTACCGCTACCACGTTACCGGCCTCATCCACGACGTGCAGGGCTTCCCCACGGAGCGGGCCGACGAGATCGAGCCCTTTCTGGGCCGCCTCTTTCGCAAGATCAGCCAGCACCTGGGCCACATCCAGCTGGCGGCAAAGGAGCTGACGGAAGACGCCGAGGTCCTGGTGGTGGCCTACGGCTCCGTGGCCCGGGCCGCCCAGCGGGCGGTTTTGGAGGCGCGGGACCGGGGCCTCAAGGCGGGCCTGCTGAAGCTCATCACCCTGTGGCCCTTTCCGCGACGCCATTTGGAGCCGCTGCTGCGCCAGGTCCGGGCCGTCCTGGTGCCGGAGTTGAATATGGGGCAAATGTCCCGGGAGGTGAAACGGGTCAACCAGGGACTGACCCGGGTGGAGACGCTGAATCGCATTGATGGCAAATTAATCACCCCGGAGGAGATTTTGGAGACCCTTTTAAAAATTTGAAAAATTCGATTGTTTT
>JBGPBR010000368.1:0-2563 GCA_041481325.1 Desulfobaccia bacterium | reverse complement strand
GAGAGAAATCAGGGGAACCCGTTACTTTGTTAATATACAAGGGGCGGACCCATGTGTCCGCCCACAAGAGGGCGCACCCGCAGGTGCGCCCCTACAACAGCTTTTCTTACTTCTATGAGCGCAACTTGGTATAAAAGCGAATTTATCAGCATGAGGAGCGCGGTCATGGAAGAAGATGGCGCAGAGGCGCTGAGAATACTCAAAGAGCTAAAAAAGCGAGGGCAAAAACAAGAGAACCTGGGGTTAAAATTCCATTTGGGATAAGAGATTTTCTAGATTCCTGCCGTGCCGGTGCTCCCCCCTGACTTCAAGTCCTTTAATCGGACTGAACTCTCCGCTCCCGCCAGTAAAGCAACCCGGTCAGCAGCAGAAAAACGCCGTCTTCCACGATAGCCGCCGGCCCTACCTGGCGCTGGACGAAAAGGCTGCAGCCGCAGTCGATTTCCAGGCCCCGGGCTATGGTGATGAGCAGCACCGCGACAAACAGGAGCGATTGGCCCAAGATCAGCAGGAGGGCGCTGCGCCGGAGAAGGGTTCCCACCGGGAACCGGTTGATAACCAGCCGTTTTAAGGGTAGGACTCCCAAGATCAGGGCGACTCCGGAAACCATCTCCAACCAGGGCAAGATAGCTACAGTCAATCCCGTCAAACTTTGGGGCAGGAGTTGATACCCCATGACGGCTTCGGCGAAATCGTAGGGAGCCAGGTGCTTCTGGACGCCCGCATAGACGAAAAGCCCGCCCAGAACTATACCCACCGCCGAGTAAACGAACCGCATAACCGAGGCTGACAAATTTCCCCCTTCTCACCTTATCGACTGGGGTCCGCCGGGTAGCCGGCTTCGTGCCAGGCCCGGAAGCCCCCGGTAAAAACCACCACCCGGCTAAAACCAGCCGCTTGCAGTTTCTTGGCCAGCTTGAAGGCGTCATCGCAACTTTTCTGGGTACAGTAGACCACCAGTTCGCGCCTCCTATCCAATTTCATCAATTCCGAAGATGAAAGCGCCCACGTTTCCGGAAGCAGGTTCACCGCTCCCTGGATATGCAATTTCTGATATTCTGCGGCCTTGCGGGCATCCACGAAGAGGGCTTGCTTTTCTTGCCAGATCTGGTGAGCCTGCGCCAGATCTAAGGTTCTGACTCCCGGGAATTGCATCTCCCGACGTTCCTGGCGCTTCTGATCAAGCAGCACCGTCAGTTTCCCTCTCAAGGACGCCTGCACCAGGGACCAATGGAACATGAATCCCAGAATCACGGCCAGGCCCAGAAGGCCGACTGCCCAGGTAAGTTCCCGGCGCCAGGTTACCCGAGTCATCACCGTTGCCGCTCCTGGGGGCAATTTGCCAAATATTTTCTTGAAATCATAATTAATCTCCCCAATTTCACTCCGCGCCCTTGATAACGGGAACTATCTTGTGAGCCTCCCGGCGTTGAAAGAGCACCTAAACTGAGATTATGCGCCACCCTGGGCCGCCGCGATCAAAAAACGGTTTTGTGGAGCCCTCCCCCCGAGTTTAACCTCGGGAAGCATCCTCTTTGGTAGCCGGATGGTCGGGCGACCGCGACGATAGCACAAATTCCCATGAATTCGTCAACCCACCAGCCGGACAGAGGGAATTTTTCATAAATTATGGCATACTTGCCCCTCAGAAGCCAGATACTTCCCATGGCCCGGGGTTCAGGACGTCGCCGGCCACCAGCCAGCCTCGCCGGGCCTGGCCGATGACGAACCGCGGGTAATAAAGGTCCCCGACCGTGTGGGCCTTGGTGGATATGGCCCCATCTTGACCACTAAAAAAGGGTGCGCCGGGCGCACCCTTTTTTAGGCCGTCACCCTGAAGCCGGTTTGCTCAACCTCCCCTGACGATGCGCAAGGCCTCCCGGATCATCTGGTTGGTGTAGCCCCACTCGTTGTCGTACCAGCTAAAGACCTTCACCAGGTCGCCGTCCACCACCACGGTCATGCTGGGGTCGAAGATGGAGGCGTGGGGGTTGGCGATGATGTCCGAGGAGACGATCTCGTCTGCGGCGTACTCCAGGATATTTTTATAGCGCTCGCTGGCGGCTTCTTCTTTGAAGATGCGGTTGACCTCCTCCACCGTGGTGGCCCGTTCGGTGACGAAAACCAGGTCGGCGAGGGACCCGGAGGGCACCGGGCAGCGCACCGCCACCCCGTCGAATTTCCCCTTGTACTGGGGCAGGGTGTTGGTGGTGGCCACCGCGGCGCCGGTGGAGGTGGGCACCAGATTGGCGGCCCCGGCCCGGCCCCGGCGGAACTTCTTGTTGGGGCCGTCCACGATGGCCTGGGAAGAAGTATAGGCGTGAATCGTGGTCATCACCGCCTTCTTGATGCCGATTCTCCGCCCCATGATCTCCACCACCGGGGTGATGCAGTTGGTGGTGCAGGAGGCGCAGGAGATCAGGCGCTCGCCCTCCCCGGGCCGGGTGACGCCGTGGACGATGCAACAGACATCGGCCCCTTTGGGGGGCGCCGACAGGATGGCGTACTTGGCCCCGGCGGCCAGGTGCTTGTTCAAGCCCTCGGCCTGGGTGAACAGCCCGGT
>JBGPBR010000367.1:0-2576 GCA_041481325.1 Desulfobaccia bacterium | reverse complement strand
TTTCCTGTTCCGGGTTGTTTTCGTCTGCGGTGATAATAATGGGCAACTTCCGGTCCAACCCTTTGATGATGGAGATGGCCTCATAACCCATGGCTTCGGGGAGACACACGTCCATCACCAGCACATTGATCTTTTCATTCTGCAGGGTCATGAGGACGTCTTTGATGTTGTCCGCGGTCTTCAGCCGGTGGCCCTGCTCATTGAGCCAGGACTCCAGGCCGTTGGCCAGGCCGCCCCCGCCCTCGGCGACCCAAAGCGTCTTGCACTTTTCTTTCATCACCGCACCCGAGGCTGCGATTGACAAAACGAGACTCCTTCCGGAAAAACAAATCGGTCCATCCCTTCATTATGCAAGGCATGTGCCCAAAGGGGCGGGCCCGGAAAGGGGCGGAGATGGTGGCGATCGTCACAAGGCGGCACCGCCGGAGGCCGTCCCGGGTGCGGCAAATTTACCGGGGGAAAAGGAGGCTGTCGGTTAACGCCTTATTATAACGACGTATTTGGTATCATGGGTAAAAATGCCACATTTGGTACTTCTTTTCCAGCCCGGGCCGGACGGGGCCGCCAGACATTTCTTAAAAAAAATTTCGGGGGTATGGTTCTGGGACCAGGGTTCCGTCTAGGTGCGGCCTTCTTCGGGGAAAAGATGTCAGGTCTTTTTGCAACCTGTCAGATAATTTTCCAGGGCGCGGGGCCATACCTGACCAAGGTGCGGTTTTATCCCAAAGCTAACCCCGGCTTGCCAACCCCAGGCTATCTTTGGTAGCCGCAGGCTTCAGCCTGCGTCCGTACCGGGGTGACGCCGGCGCCACTTCAGTTCCCGTTCCAAGCTCCTGCCTGGGAACCAGGATTAAAGTGTTACCCCTGTCTCCCACCGTTGGTAACCCATCTCTCGGGGGTCCAAACACCCTCAGGGGGAGAGGGGAAAAAAAGGAGGGCCCAGGCCCTCCTTGGTCTTTTCCAGCGAAAACTGACAACCGATAACCCGTCAGCCGTCGTCCTTCTTGGACTGGTGCAGTTTTTCCAGGGCTCTTTGCAGATTGTTCCTGGCCTCCTGGTAAAAGGTGGGGCGCAGATCGATGGCCTTCTGGAAGCATTTGGCCGCTTCCTCATAGCGGCCGTCCCCGAAATAATGGACCCCGATGTTGTTGTAAGCCTGGGCCTCGTCCCCAGCTTTCAAAAAGGCCTCCAGGGCCTCGGGATAGCGTTTCTGGGCCGCCAGGGCCATGCCCAGATGATAGTTCACTTTCTGGTCCTGGGGAGCCAGGGCCTGGCCTTTCTTGAGAGAATTGACCGCCTCCTGGTACTTCTTCATTTGCATGTAAGCCTGCCCTAGGGCCACCTGGGTGGAAACCTGCTTGGAATCCAGGACTTCCGCCTTCTTGAGTTCGTTGACGGCCCGTTCGGGATACCCCCCTTCCAGAAAGGCCAATCCCAGCAGATAGCGGGTCTTGGGCTGGCCGGACTCCCGGGACAGGACAAATTGAAACTCGTCGACGGCCTGGGGATAATGCTTCTGCTCCAGGTGGACCAGCCCCAGGGCTTCGTGGGCCTTCAGATTCTCCGGCTGGGCCACCAGGACCACGGCCAGCTCTTTCTTGGCCTCCTCCAACCGTCCGGTCATGAGGAAAATGACGCCCACCTTGTAGCGCAGATCGTGGCGTTGGGGGTTTTCCTTGAGAATCTGCAGAAAGTTAGCCAGGGAACTGTCATAATCGCGATTTTGCAGGGCAATGTCCCCCAGGGACTCCAGGCGGTCCGGGGGGAGGGTCTTGTGGTCCGGCCGGGGCATTCGTTTGGTGTAATCGGGAGAATAAGCGTCCTGCATCTTGGCGGATTCTTTTTCCGTCAGGCCGTGCACCGGCTGCTTTTTGCCGCATTGACTCAGCAGGAACGGCAGCGCCAGTACCAGGGCCGCAAGAACCAGTGGCCGGATCTTCCCCTTTCTCATCAGTCTGTTCCTTCCGCGCTCAACCGGGCCATCAATTCATGGCGTTGCAGGAGATCGTGCCCCAGGAGGATCTTGACGTCGGTCCCGTCCTTGAGTTTCTGGCTCTGCACCAGTTTGGAGATGGGGAAAAAGCGGTGGGCCAGGGCCTGGGCCACCCGCTGGGCTTCCGGCCGGTAATAGATGACGGTTACCTCGGCCCCCCAATCAATATGGTTGCCGATTTGGGCCACGTTGAAACCTTCCAGGGACAGGGTGGAGCGGGTCTGGTGCGCCAGCCCGGGGGTGGGGGTGCCGTTCCGCACCTCGATGGCCGTTTCGGTCAATTCCTTGGCAGTCAGGGGCCGCGGGCGGGCTGGCGCCGGGGTCGGGGGCGCGGCCGCAACTTGCTTTGCGGTTGCCGGGGAGGGCGAAGTCGGGGGCGCGGCCGCGGGCGAAGTTACCCCGGCCGGCTTTCCGCCGGGCTGAACCGGAGGCGCTTGCGGCTTTGCCACCGTCGCGGCAGGTGGTTTAGGGACCTGCAACCGGGCGGCGGGCGCCGAAGGCGGGGTCGCGGCCTGCTGGGTGGGCGCCGGCGGCGCAGCCTTCGCCTGGGCGGGCGCAGCCGGTTCAGCCGGCCGGCCTCCCT
>JBGPBR010000366.1:0-2615 GCA_041481325.1 Desulfobaccia bacterium | reverse complement strand
GGCGGCCTACAAAAACCCCGGCCTGGCGGCTGACTACCATCTCCGGGATCACCTGGATTTGATTGCCATCCTGGCTGCCCCTTAATGGCCCATGGAAAAAGCAATCTTAGGGGAAAGGCGGGGAACAGAAGCCCAGCCGGGACAAGAAAAGAGCCAGGGTAGTGACCCTGGCCCTTGAGAGGTTGCGCGGGAAGGTGATGGGTTGACTTGTTGAACCAGAAAAAAACCAAGAAAACGGGGCGGTAGGGGGCCCGCAGGCCCCCCTGGTGTTTACTTGGTCTTCGGCGGCGGGGTTACGGGAGGCGGAGAACCCGGAGACGCCGGGGTGGCTTGCACCTTCATCTTGGCCTCCAACTTACTGATGTTCTCCTGGATGATGGGGGCGATTTCGCTCTTATCAGCCGCGCCCCTAACCGGTTTTACCGCCAGGCAGCCGCCGCCGACAAAGCAGGTCTGGACCACTTTGTCCTTATAGTCGGCGGCATGGGTGGTGGCATCTTTCAGGAAAGCCATGGCGTCATTCAGGCGCCCGGCCCGCTCTTCCAGCACCGCCAGGTTGTTGAGGGCGAAAGGATTGTAGCGGTCTTTCTTCACTGCGCTTTCGAATTCAAATTTGGCGGCGTCATATTTGCCGTCCCGGACTAAATCATAGCCTTTGGATATGGGAGTGAAGACGTCCTGGTCCATTAAGGCCCCGCCCTTGGGCTGGGCCAGGACCGGAGATGCAACCAAGAGGAACAGTGATGCTGCTACCAAGAGGATCATGCAGGTACGAGTATGTCGCATCAGTTATCTCCTTGTCATTTAGTGCTTTTAGTCAAACCCGCCCAATTCGACTTAGCTAGATATTTAAGAATTTTTTTCCCAATGTCAAGAAAACTACGACCCCGGGTGAACTTTCCATCATTGATTATCGAGATAATTTTCCAGAGATGACTTTTGCCGGGTTCGGGGCCCGGAAATAAGCCGGCGCGGTCTCGATTCCGCATCGTCAGGGGGGTATTCCGAAGCGTTCCCGGACCCGGGGGCGCCAGCGGCGGGCCCCGTCCAGGTCCAGCTTGACCGTGAGGATTTCCTCGCCTTCGCCCCCGGTGAGGATTTCCCAATCGTTCAGATAGTCCCAGCCCTTTACCAGGCGGGCCATTTCCCGGTCGTCGGCCGGAGCCGGAGGCTGAATGGCAAAGGACCCCCCGCCTTGCATCCGGTAACGGCGCCCGGCGATTTCCGCCACAAAGTTGGCGCGGTTCACCGCCGCCACCGGCAGATAACCGTCGATTGCTCGTAAATCGGTGATATACGCCGAGTTTACCATCAAGGCCCGGCAGGTGAAAAGAATTTTCCCCGATCCGACGGGGCCGCCGGCTGAACCGGAAATCAAGAAAACCGGAAAAATTCCGATCAGTTGGATTGTGGAAGCATGGCTCAGTTCCTTGGCAGGGCAAGTCCGCTGGCCGGCAGGGTGGGAGGAATGGTTCCTGCCGTGGTCCATCAGCCTGGCGATTGCCTGGATGGATGTCCGGACCCGGCGCATCTCCAACTACCTCACCCTGGGCGGGGCGGCGGCCGGCCTCGGCTATCAGTTGGGGTCTCACGGGTTGGCGGGTTTCGCCGATTCCCTGGCCGGGGTGACCCTGGGCCTGATTTTGCTCCTCCCCTTCTATCTGCAAGGAGGCCTGGGGGCCGGGGACGTCAAGGCCCTGGCCGCCATGGGCGCCTGGCTGGGATTCTGGCGGGCCGGCTATCTGTTTTTTTACATGGGCATCTCCGGCGGCTTGCTGATCCTGGTGATCCTGTGGTGGGGCGGCGGCCTCCGGGACACCTGCGGCCAGGGTTGGACCTTGCTGCTGAACCTGATGCTTGGCGGCCCCCGGAAAGTCAGTCTGCCGCCGCCCCCGGCCTCAGGAAAGACCGTTCCTTACGGCATCGCCCTGGCCCTGGGGATGACCATCCTCTGCTGGCGGTGGCCGCATGGATAAACCGGGCGGGGCAAGGGGCGAGCGGGTCCTGGCAACCGGGGAGAAAGGGGCCGTCCCGGAGGCGAAAGGCGGCCAGGGGAGCAGAGCCCGCCTCGCCAGGCCGCGGGCCAGATTAGGGCCCGGAGGACAGAGGGGGGCGATAATCGTGGTGACCGCCTTCAGTCTCCTGGTGCTCGTAGGGGTCGCCGGCCTGGCGGTGGACCTGGGGTATCTATATCTCCTCAAATGCGAACTGCAGCGAGCCGCGGATGCCGGGGCCGCGGCCGGAGTGCGTTCCATATACCCCGTCCCTCTGAGTGGCGCCACCTTGCCGCTGAATCCCCGGTGCGACGCGGCATTGGCAAAAAGCCGGGATATCGCCCAAACAAACCTGGTGGACGGCCTCAGCCCCGCGGTGGCCAACCTGCAAACCGGCGCCTGGAATTGGAACACCGGGGTGTTTACCCCAGGGTGCGCCACGAACCCTTTCACTAACGCCGTGAGCCTGACTACCCGCCGGGAGGCCGTCCCTCTTTCCTTCATGGGAGTACTAGGATTCGGCCCCGCCACCCTCAGCGCCTCCTCCGTGGCGGTGATGGACTGGGTGGGAAAATTCAAGCAGGGGGGGGCCTTTGTCATGGTCCTGGGGAAAAAATACGC
>JBGPBR010000365.1:0-2617 GCA_041481325.1 Desulfobaccia bacterium | reverse complement strand
TATTTACCCCGGCTACCGGTTCAAGGCCGTGGACCGGCTGCTCACCAATTTTCACCTGCCCAAGTCTACGCTCCTGCTTTTGGTTAGCGCCTTCGCGGGGCGGGACCTGATTTTGCGGGCCTACGAAGAGGCGGTAAAAGAAAAATATCGATTTTACAGCTACGGCGATTGTATGCTGATTTTGTGAAAGGAGTTTGGGGGGATGGCCGGGAAGTCGGGGCAACGGCCCCGCCTTCCCGGCCATAAACTTAAGGGATTGGGGGTGGGGGCCTGGGGGAGGGGGTAAGGGCCACTTACGAAAAAGCCCTTAGCCCCCTCCCCCAGAAACCATCCGACTATGTTTGAATTTCGCTTATTCAAATCCACCGGCCCGGCCGCGCCCCGGTTGGGCGAGTTGCGCACTTCCCGGGGGGTGGTGCCCACTCCGGTGTTCATGCCGGTGGGGACTTATGCCACGGTGAAGACCCTGACTCCCGAGGAGTTGCGGGAGGCGGGGGCCGGCATCATCCTGTGCAACGTCTACCACCTGTTCCTGCGCCCGGGGGTGGAGGCCATCGCCCAATTGGGGGGCCTGCACCGCTTCATGCACTGGGACGGCGCCATCCTCACCGACTCCGGCGGCTACCAGATCTTCAGTCTGGCCCAGTTCCGCACCATCTCCGAGGAGGGCGTCACCTTCCAGTCCCACCTGGACGGCGGCGCCCGGCACTTTCTCACCCCGGAAACCGTGGTTGGGCTTCAGGAGGCCCTGGGGGTGGACATCATGATCTGCCTGGACGAATGCCCGGGCTATCCGGCCCCGGAGGGCGAAGTGCGCCGGGCCGCGGACCTCACCCAGCGGTGGGCGGCTCGGTCCCTGGCGGCGAGGCGCCGGGAAGGGGCGGCGGCCCTCTTCGCGGTGGTCCAGGGGGGGATGCTGCCGGAGCTGCGCCGGGAGCAGGCCGAAAAAATGGCCGAGATGGGATTCGACGGCTACGCCCTGGGGGGCCTGAGCGTGGGGGAGCCCAAGGAGCTCACCTATGAGACGGTGGCGCTCACCACCGCGGCCCTGCCCGAAGACCAGCCCCGGTATCTTATGGGAGTGGGCACCCCGGAAGACCTGGTGGAGGCCGTGGCCCTGGGGGTGGACATGTTCGACTGCGTCCTGCCCACCCGCAACGCCAGAAACGGCATGGCCTTCACCTCTAAGGGGCGCCTGGTCATCAAGAACGCCGCCTATGCCCTGGACCCCCGCCCCCTGGATGAAGCCTGCGGCTGCTACACCTGCCGGCACTATTCCCGGGCCTATCTGCGCCACTTGTTCGGGTGCCGGGAAATTCTGGCTTTTCGCCTTTTAACCTTGCATAATCTGTATTACTATTTAAGTTTAATGGCTAGCATCCGGCAGGCGGTGTCCGAGGATAACTTTGGCGCCTTCCGCCGGGATTTTTATCAAAACCGACTCGAGGGAGGTAACACCCGTGATTAGTTGGGCCTATGCCGCCGCTCAGGGAGCGCAGGCCGCGCCTGAGCAGAGCCCCATGTGGAGTTTTGTCGTTCCCATGATCTTCATGGTCGTGATCTTCTATTTTTTACTGATCCGGCCCCAGCAGAGAAAATCCAAGGAACACAAGGCCTTGTTGGACAACATCAAAAGAGGCGACCGGGTCATCACCAACGGCGGTCTCATCGGCACCGTCGTCAATATTGAGGACGCCCTGGTCACCATCGAAATCGCCGACAAGGTCCGGGTGGAAGTGGGCCGGCCTTACATCGCCGGCTTTGCGCCCAAGAAGAGTTAGCGGCGCCAAGAACCCCCTTTCCCCGGAAACTCCACCGTGCCTGAACCCCGCTCCCCCCAGGAACTGATCCAGGAGATCGGCCGTCTGCAGCAACTGGCCGAGGAGTGGTCCCGCCTCTTCCCCCAGGCCGCGGCCCAGGGTCAGCACTGGCTGAAGGTGCTGTCCCAGGTCCGGGGCCACGCGGCCGAAGACATCTCCCGCCTGGCGGTGGTGGGGGCGGTGAAATCCGGCAAGAGCACCATGATCAACGCCCTGCTGGGCCAGGACCTGCTGAAACGGGGCGCCGGCATCCTCACCGCCATGATCACCCGGGTGCAGCCCGGGCCGCCCGGGGCGGTGCTCAAGTTCAAGGAGTGGCCGGAAATCAACGCCGAGATCCACCGGGCCCTGGGGCTGCTGCCCAACCCCCGCCTGATGGAACGGGCCGGACCCCTGGATCTCAGACTGCCGGAAGACCGGGAGCTCCTGAACCAGTTGTTGGCCGACGCCAGGAGCGCCGACCTGTGGGCCGAAGGCACCCTGGACCAGGATTATCTCTTGCTGAAATCCTACCAGGAAGGCTACGAGCTGCTGCGAGACCTGCTGCCGGCGTCCGGGGTCCTGGCCCTGAGCGGCCCGGAACTGGCCCGCCACCGGGAGCTGGTGACCCGGGAGGTTACCGCGGTATTCCTGAAAGATGTCCTCCTCACCGTCCCCATCCCCTGGGCCGCGGCCGGCGTCGAGCTGGGGGACTGCCAGGGCAGCGACTCCCCCATTCCCCAGCATCTGACCCAGGTGCTGGCCTACCTGATCAAAAGCGACCTGGCCCTCTACGTCGTCAGTTCCCGGGTGGGGCT
>JBGPBR010000364.1:0-2619 GCA_041481325.1 Desulfobaccia bacterium | reverse complement strand
GCCTCCATGTCCCCAAAGCCCATCTGACCCGACTTTTTCCCCAGCATCTGCGACCTCCGATATCAGACTTTAATCGCAGATTACCACGTTATTTCAATATGTTAAAGTCTTTTTTTAGCTATATTAAAACTATTTTTCAAAGACTTTCGCAGAGGTCTCAACTTGGTATAAAACTGGGTATAAGACCGTGTTCGTTTTGTAGGGGCGGGTTTGAATCCCGCCCCTACGAGTGATATCAATAGGTTATCTGGATAATTTGTTTCATTTCAAAGGGAACACGGTATAAGACCTGTCTTGAAAAGTTTTAAGAATGGTGGCACCGGCGTCTCGCCGGTGCTCTAAGGGCGGGTTTAAGACCCGCCCCTACCTGGCATTTTTCCTGCTTTACGGGTGGGCCGCAGGCCCATGCGCGACTGCTTTGAAAAGTTTTGAGTTTCGAGTCCGAGAATAAAGATGAAATGTGGGGTGGCACGGTCCATCAGCTTCCTGGCTCAAGCGCAGCTTGGGGAAATGTAGGACCCCCGCCCCCGGGTGCCCGGCGCAGGTTTCTGGTAAGGGCCTGCGGCTGCCAATTGGGCGGGCGGGGACGCCCGCCCCGCCATCTTTTCATGATTTATGGGCGGGCCCCTTGCCCCTGAACCACCGCCTGGTCCAGTCCTTCAGCATCTCCTGCCCAGCCGGGTAACCCCGATCCCGCCGACTTCACCTCCGGTCATGATGGCGCCGGCGCTAAATTTTATTGGCGCCGGCAGGGGTCACACCCTTGGGGAACCCTTGCTGGCGGGCCCTCAGCCTCCGGATGGATTTTCATGATATTTCACAATGTTATCTGACAAGGCCGGGGATACTTTCTCTAATCACTTCCGTATCAACTGTTTCAAGGGGCGGTTTCCGGATGGTAACTTAGATGAATAAAGGGAAATACTAATATTTTTTATTGTCATGGCCGCTGATTTTGTGCTATCTAAGGGTTAACTTAGCACCCTCTCCGCAATTGGGCCACTTGGAGAGCCTTGCCGCGGGGGGTTGGAGTTTAAAGAATAAAATTTAAAGGGGGGATGGCTGCCGGGGCACCCATTTTGCAAACCCAGGTTGCGTCAAGAGGGGAAACTCAATTAATCTCAAACCAGGAGAAAGGGAGAGAGGACCATGACCAAGGCAGAATTGATTGCACAAGTCGCGGGCGAGGCGCAAGTGAGAAAGGTGGACGCGGAAAAAGCCATAAACAGCATGATCAGGATAGTTTCTGACACCCTGAAAAAAGAAGGCCGTCTGGCATTGGCCGGCTTCGGCACCTTTTCGGTGGCCGAACGGAAAGCCAGGGAAGGCCGGAACCCCCAGACCGGCACCCCGATCAAGATTCCTGCGACCAAGGTAGTCAAATTCAAGCCGGGGAAGCAGTTAAAAGATTTAGTGAAGTAAAGCGGCAAGATGGCCCCTTAGCTGGCGCCGAAATCGAACCCCATCAAAAAGTTCAGAAGACGGGTGGCCGGTATGTTCTCCCCAGCCGACCATCCGTCTCAGTCAGGCCGTGGGTTACGATGCCGGACCCGATGCCGGCGCGGGGCATAAGCATAAAGATGCGGAGAAAGCCATCGGTCCCGCCCGCCACCCCGGGAAAGTTCCGCTTCCCCGCGGGGTGAGCCGGTGCTTTTCTGGGACCGGAGGACTACATCCTGACGGAACCGGAGCGAAGAAGCTCCGGCCCCAGCACCCCGGTGATTTAGTTAAAACCAGGCGCCGGCGTGGGGTGTCGCCTTGAGGTGCGGCGCCGGGCCTAAACCTGCCGCCTCCCGGTAGAGCAGTCCAGCAAGAACGAGGGTGGGTGAAGCTCGCTTCCCCGCCCTCGCGTTATTTCGACCCGCCGATAACTTCATTCAGGGCCGCCAGCAAGGGGGCCCGGTCCTCCGGCAGGACGGTGCGCAGATCCAGCAGCACTTCCCCATGCTCCACCCGGGCGATGACGGGGGGCTGGGCCTGGCGCAGACGCGCTTCCAGTTCCTGGGCCGCGACCCCTTGCAGACTCAGGGCCAGGACCAGGCTGGGAAGGGAAACCTGGGGGAGCGCCCCGCCTCCCACCCGCCCGACGCTCGGGCGCACCTCCACCCTGACCCGATTCGGCCAGCGGCGTCGGAGACGGCGGGCCAGGGTCCGGGCCTCCTGTTCCAACTCCGCCGGGGGCCGGGTGAGCATCCTGAGGGTGGGCAGGGCCGCCACCGCCTGGGATTCGTCCAGATACAGCCGCAGGGTGGCTTCCAGGGCCGCCAACGTGAGCTTGTCGGGGCGCAGGACCCGGGTGAGGGGGTTCTGCCGCAGTTGCGCCACCACCTCCTTCTTTCCCAGGGCCAGGCCGGCCTGGGGCCCGCCCAGGAGTTTGTCGCCGGAAAAAAGCACCAGGTCCGCCCCGGCCTTCACGGTCTCCTGCACCGTGGGTTCCCGCTCCAGGCCGTAGCGGGCCAGGTCGACGAGACAGCCGCTCCCCAGGTCTTCCACCACCGGCAAGTCATAGCGCCTGCCCAGGGCCACCAGGTCGGGGAGGGCCACTTCGTGGGTGAACCCCAGGATGCGGAAGTTGCTGGGGTGAACCTTGAGCAGCAGGGCGGTCTCCGAAGTTATGGC
>JBGPBR010000363.1:0-2626 GCA_041481325.1 Desulfobaccia bacterium | reverse complement strand
CCCGGTTCGACGAGGCGATGATGCGGATATCCAGCTTGATGCGCTTCTGGCTCCCCACCTTCATGAATTCCCGCTCCTGGATCACCCGGAGGAGCTTGGCCTGGATATTGAGACTGAGGTTGGTAATCTCGTCAAAGAAAAAGGTGCCGTGATCGGCCAGTTCGAAGAGGCCGTGCTTGGTCTGCAGCGCCCCGGTGAAGGAGCCCTTGACGTGGCCGAAGAGTTCGCTCTCCAGCAGGGTCTCCACCAGGGCCGAGCAGTCCACGGCCACGAATTCGTTGTCTTTGCGGGGGCTTAAGAGGTGAATGGCCCGGGCCACCAATTCTTTGCCGGTGCCGGACTCGCCGGTCAAGAGCACGGTGCTGTCGCTGGGGGCGGCCCGCCGGATCTTGGCGAACAGGTTCTTCATGGCCGGGCTGTCGCCGATGATGAAATCCACACCCAGGTCGCCGGTTTCTTCCAGATCGGTTTTCTTGGGCCGGGGTTTGCGGCTGAAGTGTTCCAGGGCCTTGGCCACCAAGGTTTCCAGCTCGTCGATGCGAAACGGCTTCACCAGGTAGTCCAGGGCGCCCAACTTGATGCAGGCCACCGCGCCCTGGATGGTGGGGTAGCCGGTGATCATGATGATTTCGGTTTCGGGAAAGTCCTTGCGGAGGAGCCTCAGGAACTCGATGCCGTCGAGGCCGGGGAGCTTGATGTCCAGCAGGATGACCGCGTAGGGCTGCCGGGCCAAAACTTCCAGCGCCTCAGCAGCGGTGGCGGCGGTGGCCACTTGCAGTTCTTGCCGGGACAAGACCTGGGCAATGCCGCTGCGCACCGCTTCTTCGTCATCCACCACCAGAATCCGGCGGGTTAGATCGCCTGCCTGCATCAAACCTCTTTCATCCGGGAGCTATGGGGAGCAGGACCCGGAAGGTGGAACCCAGGCCCAACCGGCTCTCCACTTCCACGGAGCCGCGGTGGGCCTCGATGAGCCCCTTGACCAGGGACAACCCCAGGCCGGTGCCGATGACCTGCCGGGTCTTAGGATGTTTCACCCGGTAGAATTTGTCAAATATTTTGGCAATTTCTTCCGGGTCGATGCCGATGCCCTGGTCGGCCACCAGGACTTCCACGTAGTCTCCGTGGGAGAACGCGGTAACCTTGACGTCGCCGCCGTCGGGGGAGTAATTGATGGCATTGGCCACCAGGTTGGTGAAGACTTCATCCAGGCTGCGGCGGTCGGCCCGGATCAGGGGCAGGTCTCCGGGCACTTTCAGCTGCAGGTGGACCCCTTGCTCTTCCGCCTTGGCCCGCAAGAGCTCCACCAGGTCGGTCAGCACTTCGCCCAGGGCCAGGGGGACCTGCTCCAACTGGCCGTGGCCGGCCTCCATCTTGGCCAGGTCAAGCAGATCGTTGATCAGGTCCAGCAAGCCCTGAATCTTGCCGTGAGCCCGGGTCAGCAGTTCCCTCTGCTTCTCGGTGAGGTCCCCGGCCAGGCCGTCCAGGATCACCGCGTGCTGCTGCTTGATGGCCCCCAGCGGCGAGCGCAGTTCGTGGGACACCAGGCGCACGAAGTCGTTTTTCATTTCATCCAGTTCGATAAAGGTGGTGATATCATGAAAAACGGTGACCGTGCCGAGCACTTGCCGGTCCGGTCCGAAGAAGGGGGCCGAGAGATACCGCAGGTGCACCCGGTCTTTATGCAGCTCCCGGGAGATGTACTTTCCCGGCTCCTGCTCGGCGCCCGCCAACAAGGTTTGGATAACCGTCTGGAAATCCTCGTCGTCGAGGTAATCTTTGAGGGGACCGGGCTGGGGCTGCGGATTGGAGAGTCCCAGGAGCTGCTTGAGGGTGGAGTTGCACAGGACCACTTCCGCGTCCCGGTTGGTCACCAGGACCCCGTCGCCCATGCAGTTGACCACCGCCAGCAGCCGACTCTGCTCCATGGCCAGGTTGTAAAGGTTCCGGGCCTGCTCTTCCTGCAGGCGCCGGGTCCGCTCCTCGAGTTGCTGCTTGTCCAGGGCTCTTTTCACCACCAGGGTGAGGTGGTCGATGCTGAAGGGCTTGGTGACAAAGTCGTAGGCCCCTTTTTTCATGCACTCCACCGCGTCGGCCACCGTTCCCAGGCCGGTCATGATGATCACCGGGATGTCCGGGTGACGGAGCCCGGCCTGCTCTAGGACTTCCAGGGCGCCCATCACCGGCATCATCAAGTCGCACAGCACCACGTTCACCGGCTGGGAGGCCAGCAGGTCCAGGGCAACCTGGCCGTTTTCCGCGGTTAGCACCTGGTAGCCTTCGCTTTTCAGCACCCGGGAGCAGCCCAGGCGGAGGACTTCCTCGTCATCAACCACCAAAATGGTAAATTGGGCCGTCATAATGCACCTTTGGGGAGCTGGCAGCGGTCAGCTCACTCAAACTCCATCTGGTCCCATTTTTCCCAGGATTCCAGGGGCAGGGTAATGATAAAGGTGGTCCCCCGGCCGGGGGCGCTCTCGGCGGTGATGGTGCCGCCGTGGCGCTGGATGACCCCGTAAACGATGGACAGCCCCAGCCCCGTGCCTTTGCCCGGGGCTTTGGTGGTAAAAAACGGTTCAAAGATTTTGTCGAGGATGTCCGGCGGCATCCCAGCGCCGGTATCCTT
>JBGPBR010000362.1:0-2635 GCA_041481325.1 Desulfobaccia bacterium | reverse complement strand
CAGACCCACCAAGGGAATAATGACGATGGTAAGGAGAGCGAAATAAAGATGACTCTCGTTATACAGGTTGGTCCACCAGGCCTCCCAGCCGGTAAATTTCCGGGTGTCGGCCACGATCACCAGGGGCGCCGCCTTCGGCCCGGCGGCCAGGACCATCTCAGGCAGCAGCAAGCTGGCCATGATCACCAGCCCCGTGAGTTTTGCCCACCATTTACGCATTGTGATTAACCTCCTTGAAATTCTTGGTTACCTGACCACGGTGACTTCGCAGGGGGCGTGCGCCACCACCTTGGCGGCGGTGCTGCCCATTACTATCTTTTCCAGGGCGGTCATGCCGGTGGAGCCCAGGATGATCCGATCAAACTTGCCCTCCTGGGCCTTCTGGATGATGAGGTTGGCCGGCACCAGCCCGGATACTAACACCGTCTCCACCGGCAGGTTTTTGGCGTCAAACAGGGCCTTGGCCTTTTTCAACGCTCCTTTCGCTTCATCTTCCAGCTTTTCCCGGATGTTCGGCGGCATCTCTTCCAGATAATCCGCGACGTAATAGGCCACCGACATCAAGGTCACCTGCGCCCCTTGCTTTTCCGCCAGTTCCAAGGCTCGTTGCACGGCCTTCATGGAATGCTCCGAGCCGTCTGTTGCCACCAGTACTTTCATAAAGAAAACCTCCTCAGTTATTGCTTTGGTTCTTCATGAAGTCGAGATTAACTTCCCCAGCCCCGTATCGTGTTGCTCCTATTTCAAGCCACAGGCATCTTCAACCCGGTCCGCGTTCCCAACCTGGACCGGCTCACCCTGAAATAAGCAATGGGCGTGCCAGGAGCCTAAAGCAATCTTGACTGCCTTAATCTGTTGATATTCCGGGCAACTAAAAATAAATCGGCTGGGATTATCCCTCCCCGCCGCCGCCCAAGTCTGTCAGCATTTTTTACAGATTGTAAAGGGCCGCCGGCTGCCACCGGAGCCCCAGGCCCCATCCCACCCGGCGCAGCCGGCCCCCGTTGGCTGGCGGCGCAACCAGCCTGGCCGCTCCCCCCGGCTTCCCACCTTTGCCGGCCTCGGAGCTGACCCTCATTTCTCCTGTCTCGGCAGGGCCGCAATCTGGTATAATTCTTGATAGGATAGAGCTTCATATGGTAGAGACCCTCAATCTATTCCGAGACCTTTATCGAAGGTGGAAAGGCCACAAAGGCGGACCCTCCCGGGACGACCTGGCCGCGGCCTTCCGCTTCCGGTATACCTGCTTTAAGGATCTTCTCGATTCCAACACCCAGCTTTTAAACATCATCGCCGACCTGGAGGAAAAGCTGGAAGGCCGCCAGGTCTTCGGCATGTCCTATGTCCGGTCCCAATCGGCCCGGGCCGCGTTTCACGCCTTCCGCATGATCAAGAGCCTGGACGTGCTCTCCGGACATCGCTATCCCGTCCTTTACGCGGTGCTGGATAAGATCAATGCCGGGATCAAGGGCCAGTTGGGGGAGAGAAAAGAGCTCCCGGTGGCGGAACTGGTTTTGCCCCTGTCCCGGGTCAACAAGGACATGGTGGATGCCGTGGGGGGGAAAAACGCCGGCCTGGGGGAGGCCGCCACCCGCATCGGCCTGCCCATCCCGGAGGGGTTTGCGGTCACCACCCGGGCCTACGCCCTCTTCCTGGCCGAAAACGACCTGGTGGATGAAATCAACAAGCGCAAGATGGAACTGGACCCCAGGGACCCCCAAACCATATCCCAGGTCAGCGCCGAGATCCAGAGGCTGATAACCCGGGCGCCGGTGCCACCGGAGCTGGCAGAGGCCATGGTCTCGGCCTATAACCGCATGGCCGCGGGCCTGCGCCCTCCCGGGGCCGGCGATTTTCACCTGCGGGTGTCCATGCGCTCCAGCGCCATCGGCGAGGACAGCGAGCTTTCCTACGCCGGCCAGTATCTCACCATCCTGAATGTGCCGGGAGAACAACTGCTCCCGGCTTACAAAAAAATCCTGGCCAGCCTCTATACCCCCCGGGCCATCTCCTACCGCCTCAACAAGGGCATCCGGGACGAAGACACCGCCATGAGCGTGGTCTGTCTGCAAATGGTGGAGGCCGCGGCCAGCGGCGTCA
The DNA here is from genome assembly GCA_041481325.1 of Desulfobaccia bacterium. Taxonomy (GTDB): domain Bacteria; phylum Desulfobacterota; class Desulfobaccia; order Desulfobaccales; family 0-14-0-80-60-11; genus DASWLF01. The sequence continues at coordinate 535 of JBGPBR010000362.1, read as the reverse complement.
TGTACTCCCACCACCCCTTCGACGCCGCGGCCAACGACCTGATCATCAGCGCCGTCTGGGGCCTGGGGCCTTATGCGGTGGACGGCGTCATCACCCCGGACACCTATCGGGTGGGCAAGAGCCCCGATCTGCCCATCTTAAAGACCGAGGTCTCCGTCAAACCGGTGCAACTGGTAGCCAAACCCGAGGAGGGCCTGCAAGAAATCCCGGTGCCGCCGGAGTTGCAGGAGCGGCCCTGCCTTACCCCGGAGCAGATCAAGACCCTGGCGGGCTATGGGGTACGTCTGGAGGAGCACTACCTCAGCCCCCAGGACGTGGAATGGGCCCTGGACCGGGACGGCCGCCTCCTGATCCTGCAAAGTCGGCCGCTGCGCCTGCCGGCCCCGTCCGAGAGCTATCTTTCGGCCGTGCCGCCGCTGGCCGGCTACCCCCTGCTGCTAAAGGGCGGCGCCGTAGCCTTCCCCGGGGTGGGTTGTGGCCCGGCTTTCCATGTGGTCAGCGACGACGATCTGCTTTCGTTTCCGGAAGGCGCAGT
>JBGPBR010000361.1:0-2636 GCA_041481325.1 Desulfobaccia bacterium | reverse complement strand
GGGGCATTTTGTCAAAGACCGGGCCGTCGACAAGGCCACCGCCGGTGGCCCCTATTTCGGTACCTTTGTCCCGCCCAAGCAAGCTCTTTGAGGGGCGGGGAGCGCTTAAAGCACGCGGTGGCAGGGAACTGCCCCGGGGTGAGGGACCAGCGCCGACTTTCCTCCGGAACCGCCACGTCCTGAACTGCCCCCTTTCCTGGCCGCCCCTTCCGACCTTGCCCCCGGCGCCCTATTAAGTCCGCGCCTTCCTCGCCACCAGGCGGGCCCGCCCTTGGTTTTTACTTGCCAGCGCCTGCCCCCTTCATATATTTTTATATTGTTGATCTAGTTAAATTTTTGAAGTGGTTCCAATTCGTGGGGGCGATGAGTTATTTGACGCCATTTCATCCCGGTTGGCGGGTAATCGACGTTTTTCTGCTCACTTCTCCCGGGGACCGCGGCGGGCTCGCCCGGGCCGCGCCAGCCAAAGCCTGCGACTACCCAGGCCAAGTTTTCACAGGCCTTTGTGACCCTTGGGTCATGAAGGTTCGGTCAACCTGACCGAAAAACCGGTTTTGCAACCGACTGACAGAACCTCTCACCCGGGAGCCGCGTGGGCAACGTTTCCGATCTAATCCAGTTCATCTTTGCCGGTCTGACCGGCGGGGCCATCTATGCCCTGGTGGCCCTGGGCTTCGGGGTGGTGCACAACACCATGGGCATCGTCAACTTCACCCAGGTGGACTTCGTCTCCCTGGGCGGGATGATCCTGTTCAGCGCCCTGTTCGCGGCCGGCCTGCCCATGCCCCTAGCCCTGGCCGCGGCGGTGGCCGGGGTCACCCTGGTGGCGGTGCTGGTGGAGGAACTGGGCCTCAGGCCCTCCCGCTCCCAGAGCCATCTGGTGCTGATCTTCCTCACCATCGGGCTCTCCATCATCCTCCGGGGCGTGATGAAAATCATCTGGGGGAAAAACCGCATGGCGGTGCCGCCGCTCTCCGGGGAGGAGCCGGTGCACCTGGCCGGGGCCACCATCTTGCCCCAGACCTTGTGGATTCTGCTGCTCACCGCCCTGGCCATCGTCGCCCTGGTCCTGTTTTTTCTAAAGACAACCATGGGCCTGGCCATGCGGGGGGTGGCGGCCAACCCCGAGGCCGCCGCGGTGGTGGGCCTCAAGGTCCGGCAGGTGAAGGCGGTCAGCTTCGGTCTGGCCGGGGCCCTGGGGGGGCTGGCCGGCTGCCTGGTGACCCCCATCACCACCTTGAGCTATGACGTGGGGGTGCTGTTGGGCTTGAAAGGCTTCGCCGCGGCCATCCTGGGGGGCTTCGGCTCCTTCCCCGGGGCCATCCTGGGAGGCCTCATCCTGGGGCTCCTGGAAAGCCTGGGCGCGGCCTATATCAGCAGCGCCTACAAGGACGTCATCGCCTTCGTGGTGCTGCTGCTGGTGCTCTTCGTCAGGCCAAAGGGCCTCCTGGGCGGGGCAGGGTAGGGGGAAGGATAAAGAGATATTGGGAGAGGGGGCCAAGGGCCGACGGCCACTTGCAATCCCTCTCCCAAGCCCTCTCCCCCAACCACCTTAAGGGAAGATAGAGGCCGGGGTCTGAAAAAATGGTCGTAGGGTGGGCATAGCCCACCGATAATGCCCAGGCGGGACGCTTGAGCACTTGGTGGACTTGGGACTCGAGGTTATGAGATTTTCCGCCAGAGAAGTTTTTGAGAATACCGAAGGGGCCTTACAAAAAATCTATGAGCGATTACCATAGGTTCTATAATCTCCCCTAACCCCCCTTTAGGAAAGGCGGGATTAGGAGGGCAATTCTTGAGGGTATAATTACCGTAGCTGGGACGATGAAACCTGAAAAACTGAACAGCAAAAACAGCCGCCGCATCCTCATGGGCAACGAGGCCATGGGGCGGGGGATCGTGGAGTGCGGCTGCACCCTGGCCGCCTCCTACCCCGGCACCCCGGCCTCGGAGATCCTGGCCGCGGTGGTGGCCTTTGCCAAGGAGACCGGCGTCCCCATCCACGCCGAGTGGTCGGTGAACGAAAAGGTGGCCTTTGAGGTGGCCCTGGCCAACAGCTACACCGGCCGCCGGGCCGCGGTCTCCATGAAGCAGGTGGGCCTGAACGTGGCTTCGGACCCCTTCCTGCGCTCCGCCTATCTTGGCGTCAAGGGGGGTCTCATCGTCATCTCCGCCGACGACCCCGGGCCCCACAGCTCCCAGACCGAGCAGGACTCCCGCTTTTTCGCCATGTTCGCCAAGGTGCCGGTCCTGGACCCCGCCAGCCCCCGGGAAGCCAAGGAGATGGTCCGCCTGGCCTTTGAGCTCTCGGAGAAATACGAGCTGCCGGTAATGCTCCGGCCCACCACCCGGGTGTGCCACGCCCGGCAGGACGTCTCCTGCGGGCCTCCCGAGATTCTGGAGCGCCCGGCCCGCTTCGAGAAAAACCCCGGGCGCTGGTGCGCCACCCCCCAATACCTGCGGGAGCTGCACCGGCAGCTCAACGGCAAAATTGAGAAAATCGCCCGGGAGCCGGCCTTTGCCCCCGCCCTCACCGCCGGGGACGGCTCCTGCCCCGGGGTCGCCATCGTCGCCTCGGGGGTGGCCTTCGCCCACGCCTGGGACCTGCTGGCGGAGCTGAGCCTCCTGGGAAAGGT
>JBGPBR010000360.1:0-2637 GCA_041481325.1 Desulfobaccia bacterium | reverse complement strand
TCTCCGATGTTGTAGCGCTTCAGCTTCTCCCGCAGGGTCTTGCGGTCGATGCCCAGGGCTCGGGCCGCTTCGCTCTTGTGGCCGTCGAACCGCTGCAGGGTGTACAGGATGTGGTCCCGTTCCAGGTCCTTGATGGACACCGCGGAACTATCGCCGGAGGCCTGAAGAATGGTGCCCGCAAAGGCCAGGTCCGCGGGCTCGAGATAAGGGCCGGTGCTCAGCACCACCAGGCGCTCTATGGTGTTTTCCAGCTCCCGGACGTTGCCGGGCCAGTCGTGGCGCACCAGGAGATCCAGGGCCTCGGGGGTAATCCCCCGGAAATTCTTCCGCAGCTTGCCATTGTACTTTTCCAGGAAGTGCTGCACCAGCAGGGGAATGTCGCCCTTGCGCTCCAGCAGCGGGGGCATCTTAATCAGAACCACGTTGAGGCGGTAAAAAAGGTCTTCCCGGAAGGTGCCGTCCTTGATGGCCCGGGACAGGTCCTTGTTGGTGGCCGCGATGATGCGCACGTCCACGGTGATGACCCGGTGGCTGCCCACCTTGGAGATCTTGCGCTCCTCCACGGCCCGGAGCAACTTGGCCTGCACCTCCAGGCCGATGTTGGTGATTTCGTCGAAGAACAGGGTGCCGTTCTGGGCCAGCTCAAACTTGCCGATCTTGTTGGCATCCGCACCGGTAAACGACCCCTTGACGTGGCCGAAGAGCTCGCTCTCGAAGAGGGTCTCCACCAGGGTGCCGCAGTCCACGGTGATGAAGGGGCGCCGGGCTCGCTGGCTGAGCAGGTGAATCTTGCGGGCCACCAGCCCCTTGCCGGTGCCGGATTCCCCGGTGATCAGCACGGTGGAGTCCGTGGGGGCGACCCGGGCGATCATATCCATGATGCGCCCCATGGCCTCGCTTTCATAGACCAGGACGCTTTTTTCGTCCTTGGATTTCAACTCCTGGCGCAGGTAGAGGTTCTCGAGATCCAGGCGCCGCTTCTCCAGGGCCCGGTGCACCAGGTTCCTGAGGTCGTCGGGCACGAAGGGTTTGGAAAGGAAATGGAAGGCCCCGGCCTTGATGGACTCCACCGCGGACTGGATGGTACCGTAGCCGGAGATGATGATCACTTCAACGTCAGGGTCCAGGACCCGGATCTTTTTCAGGGCCTCGAGGCCGTCCAGGTCGGGCATCACCAGGTCCAGCAGGATGGCGTCGAAGGAGATGCGCCCCAGCAGGGTCAAGCCCTGGCGGGCGCTGGCGGTCAACTCCACCTGGTAGCCCTGGCGGGAGAGAATCTGGTAGCAGGCGTCCCTGATGGCCTTGTCGTCGTCGATAACCAGGATGTGGGCCGGCACTTCAGACATGGGGCGAAATTCCCCCTGATAATTCAACTGGGTGTGATTTTGTGAATTTTTTAACATATTCTATAAGAGACCGGCCATTGATGTCAAGGGCTAGGTCTTACCTACCTGCAGGGCTATGGCTGTTTAGTACCTTTTTGCGGCTGGCACCGGCGTCTCGCCGGTGCCACCTGCAACCTGCCCCCTAACGGATTACTGGCGGCGGTCCACTGGCCCCTGCCCCCTAACCCCTAATACCGTTTTCGGTTTTTGGTTTTTGGTTGTTGGTTAATAAAAGGAAAATTGTCAATAGGTTACGTGTTAAGTTTGTTGCATTTGAAACGGAAAAGGGTATGAAACCCGGCCCCTGACAGCTGAAACCTGCCCCCTGACACCCGCCCTTTTTTGTGATACAAGAGGCGGCAAGGATGCGGTTGTGAGTCTGAAGCTTTTTGTCCCCTGTTTCATCGATCAAGGCGCGCCTCAGATCGGGGCTGCGACGGTGGAACTGCTGAACCGCCTGGGGGTCCCCTGGGAATACCCGGCGGACCAGACCTGCTGCGGCCAGTTCGCCCACACCGTGGGGGACCTCGCCACCGCCCGGCGCCTGATGCGCCATTTCCTTAAGGTCTTTGGGGGCGCAAGCCCGGTCCTCTGCCCCAGCGTCTCCTGCGCCCACCTGGTGCGTCAGGGCTATCCGCAGCTGGCCGAAGGCGAAAGGGAGCGGGCCGCCACGGAGGCCCTGGCCTCCCGGGTCCTGGAGTTGAGCCAGTTCCTGGCGGCGCGGCCGCCGCTGCCCTGGACCCCGCGGTTTCCCGGGCGCCTGGCGCTGCACCGCTCCTGCAAGGCCCGGCAACTGGGGGTGCTGCCCGGGGCCGCCCGGCTGCTCTCCCGGGTTGCCGGCCTCGAACTGCTGGAGGTATCCCCTTATTATTCCTGCTGCGGCTTCGGCGGCGCCTTCACGGTGCAACACCCGGAGCTGTCCCGGGAGATGGGGGAGGCCTACCTGGAGGCGGTCATGGCCACCGGGGCCCGGGGGCTGGTGTCCCTGGATTACTCCTGCATCCTGCACCTGAAAGGGGTGGCCGCCCGAGGGGGTTGGGACCTGGAGTTTTTCCACCTGGCGGAGGTGCTGCTTGCCGATTGAGACTTTGTTTCAAGACCAGGCCTGGCAATAAAACCTCATTCTGACCCGGATTAAGAGGCGGCCGGGGACTTCCGCCCTACCAAAATAAAAAAAGTATTTTAATAGTGGGGCGGGCCTCCGGCCCGCCGTCCTTAGCTCGCGCCGGGAACCAGCCGGGGGCGAGGGAAG
>JBGPBR010000359.1:0-2673 GCA_041481325.1 Desulfobaccia bacterium | reverse complement strand
TGAAGACCCATGGAAAAAATGCTTTGGCCTGGGGAACCCTCGCCCTCCGGACCCCTGCCGGGGAAGAGGTAGATTTATGGGCTTCCTTGCAATGGTATCCCTTCTGGCACCGCTGGCTTCGGTTTAAATGCTACCTGCTGGCCGACCCCAGGGATAGGATCTTGTTCGCAGAGAGTCTCCTCACTTTGGGTAACTTCAGGAAAGTCTACTTCACCTTGGAAAACCTGAGCCGGGAGGAACTGCGGCGCTGGCGCGAGGTCTGTTACGGTGCGGGCTGCGGCCATGCCCCGAAAGATTAATCCTGATTCCCTTATGGCCGGCTCTGCTGCTCCTGGCCTTGCCGGGAACCTGACGCGGGCCCGGGCCTTGGCCATCCGCAGGTTGGTTAAGGGAGACTCAAAGGCAATGGGAGGCGCGGCCTTGGCGCCGGATGCCGGTGACACCACGCCTTAACGACCAGGCCTGTTCGCCGGTCTAATCATCGAATCAAGAGCCACCGACCAAAGGCCAGTATCCTGGCGGCCGCGTAAGTATGGCATTTCTCGGCAGACTCCCATGGGTCCTGCAGATAAGGCTTTTTCTAAGCCGGCTAAAATCAGTGGGGGAAAAATTTTCCGGAGGTTGTTAGGGCCGGGCAACTTAACAGAAACGTGCCACCATGCCGATAATTTGGGAAGAAAATGCACATTATTAAAGAAGTTATGGGAAAAGATGATTAAATTATGATAAGATTTTTATTATTGTTTTCTGGTCTGCCGGGGAAAACGGTAAATCCCATTGACATTTAATCACGATAGAAATAAAAAGGTGTAAACCTGCCGGAGGGGGAGGGGGTCGAACCCTTTATGTCACTTAGAAACCGCTGCCAACCTTTTGCTCTTATGGTCCAAGACGCCAAAGATCAGGGGTTTTACCCTTACTTCCGGCCCATCGACCGATCTTGGGGTACAGAAGTAGAGGTGTCTGGCCGGCGTCTGATAATGATCGGGTCCAATGACTACCTGGGATTCACCCATGATCCCCGGGTAATCGAAGCGACGGCCAAGGCTGTGAGCCGCTGGGGGAGCGGTCCGGGCGGTTCCCGCTTTCTGTGCGGCAACCTGACCTTGCACGAAACCCTGGAGGGACGCCTGGCCGCGTTTGTGGGCAAGAAAAGAGCCGTGGTCCATGCCACCGGGTTCACCACCAACCTGGGGGCCATTGCCTGCATGCTCACGCCCCAGGACATGATCGTCTGCGACCGGGAAAACCATGCCAGCATCTTCGAGGGCTGCCAGGCTTCCCGGGCCCGGCTCATGCCCTTCGCCCATAACGACGCCCAGGCGGCGGCCCGGAAGCTGGCCGTGGCCCGCCAGAAAACCCCCAACGGCGTCCTGCTGCTCATCACCGAAGGGGTGTTCAGCATGTCCGGGGACCTGGCGCCTCTGGACGAGCTGGTGGCGCTGAAAAAAACCCATCCGGATTTACTGCTGTATCTGGACGATGCTCACGGGCTGGGAGTGATGGGCCAGGGCGGCCGCGGGACCGCGGCGCACTACGGGCTTACCAAGGAAGTTGACTTCATCATGGGCACCTTCAGCAAGGCCCTGGCTTCCATCGGCGGCTTCATCGCCTCGGACGACGAGGTCGTGCTGGAGTATCTCAGGCACCATTCCAAGCCCCTGATTTTTTCCGCGGCGTTGCCCGCCAGCAACACCGCCACCGTGTTGACCTGCCTGGACATTCTGGAGGAGGATCCGGGCCGGGTAACCCGGCTGTGGGATCTCACCCAGCGCGTCTATGAGGGCTACCAGCAAATCGGGCTCATTACCAGGAAGTCCCAATCCCCCATTATCCCCATATATATCGGCGCCGAAGAAAAGGCGGCGTTCTTTGCCAAGGATATGTTTGAGCACGGGGTGTTCGCCCTGCCCGCCATTTACCCCGCCGTGCCCCGGGGGCAGGCGGTGATTCGCACCGCCTTCATGAGCACCCACAAAAAGAGTCAGATCGATTATGTCCTTGAGGTGCTGGACCGTCTGGCCAAGAAGCACGGCATCCGGGCCTGCGACGTGGCTCAACCGGAGCCTTTCCTGGGAGAAGACGATTACTCCGCCTTCCCGGAACCGTCGGACGCTGCGGTGAGCATGCTCGGAGATCGAAGCTGACGTGGGTGGGGGAGCCCTTCGGTGACTCTTAACGACCTCTTGAGCGTCAGTGTCCGACAGGTGGTGCGCCACCGGCGGCGCTACCTGGGGGTGGTCCTGGCCATCGCCCTGGGGGTGGCCGGGTTCGTCACCGTCGTCGCCATGACCCGGGAAGTCAAAAAGAATTTCAACGAAGACCTGGATCTCATCGGTGGGGTTACGGTTATCCGGGTTTTTTTTGATAACGGGCGCTCCTACCGTCCCCAATGGTTCCGGGAGGCCACCCTCAACGCCCTGGGGAGCCTGCCCGAGGTGAGGGAAATAAGCCTCACCGCGGTCAAACATGGTCATATCAGCACCCTCCAAGGCCAGCGTTACCAGGTGGTGGCCCTGGGGGTGGACGAGACTTTCTGGCAGGTCCGCAGTTTCTGGCCCCTGCGAGGCAGGTTGTTCGGAGCCGCAGACCTGGCCAACCGCAATCGCGTCTGCGTCCTGGGGGCGGAACTGGCCCGCAAAGTTTTCGGGACCCAAAACGTCGTCGGTCAAG
>JBGPBR010000358.1:0-2676 GCA_041481325.1 Desulfobaccia bacterium | reverse complement strand
CTTTGCCAGCTTCACTTAAACCCTTATGGGGTTGGGGGAGGGGTTTGGGGAGGGGGCAGGGGCGGGTGCCCCTGGCCCCCTCCCCGAGAATCATAACCGCTCAAAGTATCTCTGCAGCCGCCGGCGGCGCCACCAGCGCTTCAGAGACCCCGGCGGCGGGGCCGCTTTGGCCGTGCGCCAGCGGGGGTTGAACAGGAGTTCCAGCAGGTGCAGGGACTCGCGGCCGGCCCCGGCAAAACGGGCCCGGCAGGAGGCGCAGTAGGTGACCAGGTCCCGGCTCGCTTTGGACAGGCGGAACGCGGTCATCTTCCCGGCCAGTTCCGGGTGCACTGCGGGCACCATGCCGCCGGAGCCGCAGCAGATGGCGCGTTCCCGGTTGTGCTCCATCTCCTCGATGCGGTGCCCGGAAGCCGTCACCAGCCGCCGCACCGCCTCGTGGATCCCGGGGCTCTGCCGGGCGCCGCAGGCGTCGTGGAGGTTGAAAATGCCGCCGGCCGCGTTATTGGCCCCTGGCGGCAAACCCATCTCCAGCATCACTTCGTAGATGGAGCGGGTCCTGATGCCGGGCAGGTGCTCGCCGATGGTGTGCCGACAGTGGGTGCAGGCCGCGATGAGTTCGCCGGCCCCCAGGCGCGTTATCTCCCGGGCCACGTTTCCCAGCTCCCGGTCCAGCACCTCCCGGGGCAGGCGGTACGGCGGGATGTAGAGGCGCAGCGCCCCCCCCCAGGAAGCGCTCGGCTTCGAACAGGGTGACCGGATAGCCCTGGCGCCGCAGCTCCAAGGCGGCCATGAGGCCGGCGGGGCCTCCGCCCACCACCGCGACCTTCTGCGGCCGCGCCGGTCCGGGGCTCACCCGGAGGGCGGCCTCGTGGTCCAGGTCCGCCAGACGTCTCTTGAGGGCCCGGATGGCGATGGGCTGGTCCAAGGTGCTGCGGGTGCAAGCTTTTTCGCAGGGGTGGGAGCAGATGCGCCCCAGGATGCCGGGAAAAGGGCAGCACTCCAGAACCACCGCCAGGGCCGCCTCCAGGTTTCCTTCCTGCAGGCAGCGAATTTTATCCCGCACCCGGATGTCCAGGGGACAGGCCGCCTGGCAGGGAGGCGGCTCCTCGCCGATGCACTCGGACAGGATTTTATCGGACCAATTGCCGGTTGAATCGTGGTCAGGGCTCATAAAATATTCTTATTAAGGGGAGTCTTGGGGGCGGGTTTAAACCTGCAGGTAATCCAGGAATTTTGCTTGGAGATAGTGTCGCCGCAGGCTTTATCAGAGCGTTTCAATTATCATGACCTAAAATCAAGTCTGACACTTATGGCTCGGGATGATTAAGTCCCACTTTCTTAAAGGGGGATCAGAAAGCGCCTTCTAAAAGGTGGCCGACGGCTGAGGTCGCAGCCCTCAATTTCTCTCCGCGGCAAAATTCTGGGTGGCCCGGATCTCCTTCCCCTGGACGGAAACCCCCACCCCCAGGTGGGTGTATTGGGGGGTGAGGATGTTGGCCCGGTGCCCCGGAGAAGTCATCCAGCCGTCCACGATGACCCGGGCCATGGTCTTGGTATCGGCGTAATTCTGGCCGGAGCCGCCGTAGATATTTTCGCCGATCCGACCCATGGTTCTGGCCTTGGCCGGCGCGTCGGAATAACGATCCTTCAAGGTCTTGCCGTCGGGGCTGGTGTGGCTGAAGTAATCGCGCTTCAGCATGTCGTCGCTGTGTTGCCGCGACGTGGCCGCCAGCGTTTCATCCGGATCCAGGGACGGCAGGCCGTTTTTCTGGCGGGCTTCGTTGGTGAGCTTAAAGATTCGCCGCTCCAACTCCTTGGGGTGCTTGATGGAGCTTTGTTTGGCCCCTGACTGCACCCTGAGCTGTCCCCAGGCATGGGGAAGCTGGACCGACACCGTCAGTAACGCCACCAGGACCATGGCCCATTTCATGGTGGAATTCATCCCGGGTCCTCCCCCTTATCGTGTTGAAATCCTGATTTTCATTATAACGCCATCGGCGCCCCCAATAAAGATTTTTGCCAAGCCTGGGGCCGGAGGCCGCCCCTCGCCTTCTCATGCCGAGTTGCAAGCAAAAAAAGGGGCACAGGCTTCCAGCCTGTGCCGGTGCAGGTTTTTGGTAAGAGCCTGCGGCTAGAAAAAAATTTTTCAATTCTGTTCCCAAGCCCATGCTTGGAACGGGAAACGGCCGCTCAAATGGATGTTTGGTCCTAATAGCAGGTCGTTAGTCTCGCTCCTAGATTTTCACAAATTCCTGGGCTCGCTTTTCCCGGGCGCACGCGGGGCAAAGGCGCCGCAGCACCTGTTTTCCCGTCACCGCGTCGCTGCGGCTGGTAACGTAATCCAGGTACCGGGCCGGCGGCAGGGGGCCGCCGCAGCCCTGGCAGGCGGGGGCCGGCAGCACGTTCAGCACCGTGCCGCAGAGGCGCACTTCCCGGTGGTCCCGGTCTTCCAGGTAGTCGATGGCGTTCGGCCCCTTGCCTTTCTCCGGACTTCTCCCTTAAGGGTCGTCTTCGGCCCCCGTCTCCACCGGCTCGCGGCCCCGACTCCATTCGATCCAGGAGCCGGCGTAGACGTGGAGCTTGTCCAGGGGATAGCCCGCCAGGTAGAGGCTCACCAGGGTGTAGGCGGCGCACAGATTAGTGTGGCCGTAAATATAGAGGTCCCGGTCCGGGGTG
>JBGPBR010000357.1:0-2693 GCA_041481325.1 Desulfobaccia bacterium | reverse complement strand
GGCATGTCTTACGTCCGCTCCGCCTCCGCCCGGGCCGCGTTTCACGCCTTTCGCATGATCAAAAGCCTGGATGTCCTCTCCGGCCACAAATATCCCGTGCTCTATGGGGTGCTGGATAGAATCAACGCCGGGCTCAAAGAGGGCTTGGGGGAAAGCAGGGAACTTCCGGTCACGGCGCCGGTCCTGCCCCTGTCCCAGGTGACCAAGGAGATGGTGGACTCGGTGGGTGGCAAAAATGCCAGCCTGGGGGAAGTGTTGAACCGGGTAGGCCTGCCCATCCCGGCGGGCTTTGCCATCACCACCCGGGCTTACCAATATTTCCTGGTCACGAACGACCTGGTGGATGAAATCAATAAGAGGAAGATGGAGCTGGACCCGCAGGACCCGGAAACCATGGCGCAGGTCAGCGCCGATATCCAGCAGCTAATTATCGCCGCCCAGGTGCCCCCCGACCTGGAGGCCGCGGTGCTCGCCGCCTATGAGGACCTGTCGGTCGTGACCGCCGATACCTCTTTACGGGTTTCTCTGCGCTCCAGCGCCATCGGTGAGGACAGCGACCTCTCCTTTGCCGGCCAGTACCTCACCATCCTGAACGTGCCCCGGGCCCGGCTCATCTCGGCTTATAAGGAGATCCTGGCCAGCCTCTATACCTCCCGGGCCATCTCCTACCGCCTCAACAAGGGCATCCGGGACGAAGACACCGCCATGGGCGTGGTCTGCCTCCAGATGGTGGACGCGGTGGCCAGCGGGGTCATGTATTCCCACCACCCCTTCAACGTCATGGATGACAACCTTCTCATCAGTGCGGTCTGGGGCCTGGGGCCTTACGCGGTGGACGGGGTCATCACCCCGGACACCTACCGGGTGGCCAAGGACCGGGACTTAACGGTCCTGGAGTCCCGGGTGGCCGTGAAGCCGGTGCAGTTGGTGGCCGAGCCCGAAGAGGGGCTCAAGGAAATTCCGGTGCCTCCGGAAGCTCAGGATAAGCCTTGCCTGACTCCGGAGCAGATCAAGACCCTGGCGGGTTACGGCCTGAGACTGGAAGAGCACTACCGGGGACCCCAGGACGTGGAGTGGGCCCTGGACTGGGACGGGCGGCTGTTGGTGCTGCAAAGCCGGCCCCTGACCCTCAAAGTCCCCACCGCCGCCGGCCTGGCCGAAATTCCGGTGGCTGCCGGCTTCCCCCTCCTCCTGGCCGGCGGCGCCCCGGCCTATCCCGGGGTGGGCTGCGGCCCGGCCTTCCACGTCTTCAGCGACGAAGACCTGCTTCGCTTCCCCGACGGCGCGGTGCTGGTGGCCCCCCACTCCTCTCCCAAATTCGTCCTGGCCATGCCCAAGGCCCAGGCCATCGTCACCGACTCCGGCAGCATCTCCGGCCACATGGCGTCCCTGGCCCGCGAGTTCGGGGTCCCCACCCTGCTGGCCGCCGAGACCGCCACCAAGGCCATCCCCCCGGGGGTGGAAGTCACGGTGGATGCCTACACCGGCCGGGTCTACCAGGGGAGGGTGCCGGAGCTGCTGGCCCGCCGGCAGGATCGGGAGTCCCACATGCAGGACACCCCGGTTTACGAGACCCTGGAAAAAGTGGCCCGGCACATTCTCCCGCTGCACCTGGTGGACCCCAAGGCTCCGGACTTCTCCCCGGAAAACTGCCGCTCCCTCCACGACCTCGGGCGCCTGGTGCATGAGCTCTCCTATACGGAGATGTTCCAGATCAGCGACCTGGTCTCGGCAAAGGGCGGCGCCGCCGCCAAACTGGACGCCCCCCTGCCCATCGACCTCTTTCTCATTGATCTGGGAGGAGGACTGGCCGCCGAGGCCCGGGACGCCGCCAGGGTTACGGTGGCCCAAATTTCCTCGGCCCCCTTGCAGGCCCTCTTGCGGGGCATGCTGCACGAGGATTTGCGGGCCCGCGAGCCCCGGCCCATCCAGCTCTCCGGATTGTTCTCCGTCATGCGGGAGCAGATGCTCGCCGCCCCCAACGTGGAGGAGCGTTTCGGGGAACGGAGCTACGCCATTATTTCCGACAAGTACCTGAATTTTTCCTCCCGGGTGGGCTACCACTACAGCGTCCTCGACTGCTACTGCGGCCAGACCGTGAATAAGAATTACCTCACCTTTTCCTTCAAGGGGGGCGCCGCGGACGACATCCGCCGCAACCGCCGGGTGCGGGCCATCGCCATAGTACTCCTGGGGCTGGGTTTTGCCGTGGACGTCAAGGGGGACCGGGTGGACGCCCGGCTGCAGAAACAAGACCGCCGGGTGATCGAAGAAAAGATGGAGCTCATCGGCCGACTGCTCAATTTCACCCGGCAGATGGACATGCTCATGACCAGCGAGTTCAGCGTGGAGGCGGTGGCCCAAAACTTCCTGGCGGGAAATTACACCCTGGATATGGAGGCCATTGCCGTACCCGACGCCGCCACCACCTCACAAAATTCCCCGCCGGCGGATTCGGCCTGATACCAAGATGCGATCAAACCGGTAATATATCTCTTGTAGGGGCGGACCTGCGTGTCCGCCTTGGATTGAGGGCGCACCCGCAGGTGCGCCCCTACAGGTCAAGGATTTTCTTACTTCTATAAGCGCAACTTGAGACCTCTGCGAAAGTCCACTTTTTGCCGAAATGAAGAGGAAAATGCAATTACCTGAGTGGCACAGGCTTCCAGCCTGTGATTATTTCTTTAAATATT
>JBGPBR010000356.1:0-2699 GCA_041481325.1 Desulfobaccia bacterium | reverse complement strand
CTGAGCTTCGTCTTCATGGCCCTGGTGGGGGTGCAGTGGGTGCTCTACGGCTACTCCCTGGCTTTCGGGCAGGACATCGGCGGCTTCATCGGCGGCCTCAACTACCTGGGCCTAAGCGGGGTGGGGGCGGCGCCCAACCCCGATTACGCCAAAACCATTCCCCACGGACTCTTCGCCGCCTTTCAAATGATGTTCGCGGTGATCACGCCGGCCCTCATCACCGGGGCTTTCGTGGAGCGGGTGCGCTTCAAGTCCTTCCTGCTCTTCAGCCTCATCTGGGTGACCCTGGTCTACGATCCCCTGGCTCACTGGGTCTGGGGCAAAGGTGGCTGGCTGGGGGCCCTGGGGACCCTGGATTTTGCCGGCGGCACCGTGGTGCACATTGCCGCGGGCTACTCGGCCCTGGCCTTCGCCCTGGTCATCGGCCCCCGCAAGGGCTTCGGCAAATCCCCTATGGAGCCCCATAACATCGCCTTTACGGTCCTGGGCACCGGGCTGTTGTGGGTGGGCTGGTTCGGCTTCAACGCCGGCAGCGCCCTGGCGGCCAACGGGGTGGCGGTGAACGCCCTCTTGACCACCAACACCTCCGCGGCCACCGCGGGGTTGGTCTGGATGCTGCTGAGCTGGCTGGACGGCCGCCCCAGCACCTTGGGCATCGCCACCGGCGCGGTGGTGGGCCTGGCCGCGGTGACCCCGGCCTCGGGGTTCGTCTCTCCCTTGGCCGCCATGTTCATCGGGGCCGTGGCCGCGCCCATCTGCTATTACGCCATCAAGTTCCGCCAGAACCGCGCCCTCGACGAGTCCATGGACGTCTGGGCCTGCCACGGCATGGCCAGCACTTGGGGCATGATCGCCACCGGCCTGTTCGCCACCGTGGAGGTCAACTCGGCGGGCGCCAACGGCCTCTTTTACGGCAACCCCTCCCAGCTGGGCATCCAGGGTCTGGCCATTGTGGTCACCATCGCCTTCACCTTCGTGGTCACTTACGTGGTGGCCAAACTGCTGGACCTCAGCATCGGGCTCCGGGTGAGCGGCATGGAGGAGGAAGTGGGCCTGGACATCAGCGGCCACGGGGAACGGGCGTATTCATAATCTCTGGGCCCTCCGTGCCCCCGCGGTGAAATTAATTTCACCACCGAGGCACAGAGACCCGGCGGACATGGGGCTAGTGCCATGCTGAAAAAAATCGAAGCCATCATCCGGGAAGACAAGTTCAACGACGTCAAGGACGCCCTCCGCGACATCGGCATCATGGGCCTGAGCGCCTTTGAGATCCGGGGCCACGGCCGCCAGGGCGGGGTCACCCTGGCCGGCCGCTCGGGCACCTACCAGGTGGACATGCTCACCAAGATCCAGGTGAACATTGTCCTGAGCGAACACAACCTGGAGGAGACCATCGAGGCCATCCTAAAGTCGGCTTACACCGGCGCGACCGGGGATGGGCTCATCTTCGTCTACCCGGTGGAAGAAGTGATCCGCATCCGCACCCGGGAACGGGGCCACGAAGCGGTGATGTACCCCGGAGACATCGATGAGCGCAAAGGTTTGGGCAAATCCTTGAACAAATCTTAGAAAAGTATATATAATGAAAAATTAGGTCTGGAGCCAGCTAAATCCTGGCGCGGGTGCAGACGGCAAGGCATAATTTAGACATCTGAAATAAATTTTGACCAACCGGCCAGGGGATTTCCCTGGCTTCAATTTCCCCGGGCCGGCGCTTGCCGGCCTTTTGAGGCCAAAGGTCTATGTCTATGGAAGTGGTAATTTACGCCTGTCAACAGGCGGTGCCGGACCCGGATTCCCTCAGGGCCTGTCTCGGTAAGAGCGGCGTCAGGGTGCAGGTCTTGGCCGAGCCTTGCAGCAGCAAGGTAGAGGCCTTCCAACTGCTCCGCACCCTGGCCGCCAACCTGGACCTGGTTTGGGTCATCGGCTGTCCCGAGGACCAGTGCCGCTACGACGAAGGCAGCCGGCGCCTGGGCAGCCGGGTGGCCTACACCCGGCGCTACCTGGAGGAAATCGGCCTGGAGCCCGACCGCCTGGGCCGCTCCCTGGTCACCCCGGGGGACGCCGCCGCCCTGGCAGCCGTGCTGGACGAAATCAAGGCCCGGCTGAAGGCCTTGGGGCCCAGCTCGCTTAAAACCAAGTTCTAACCGGCAAGAAAGGCGCCAGGGTAAGCCGGGGGAAAAACCTGGCTGATTTGACTTCGGAGGAAGGAATTGCCTGCTAAATATCACATCCCCGTAAGGATGGTCCCGCCCCGCTTCACCCCAGACAGGAAAAATTAATGCCTCCCTTCGACCTTTGGCCCGTGCCGTTTTTTCTTGATCCCCAAAACCTGGCCGTGGATGCAGTGGTCACCTTTGTGGTGGCCGTTTTGCTGGCCATTACCATCAATGCCGAAGCCCAGGCCTATGTGGCCTACTTTTTGGGAGATGATCGACCCGGGGCCAAAGACCGGCTCCATTTCATCGCGTTTTTCCACCTGGATGTTTTAGGCACGGTGAGTTATCTGGTGGGAGGGTTCGGCTGGCCTCGGACGATAGCCATCGACTCGGAAAAATTAAAGCATCCCCGGCTTTACCTGGTGATCATCCGCCTGGCGGGGCCGTTGGCCAATTTGCTCCTGGGCAGTATTGTAGGCAGCATCGTGTTTGTCATGAAGGTGGTGGAGTATGACCCCCGGGTGTTTGCCATGGTGG
>JBGPBR010000355.1:0-2709 GCA_041481325.1 Desulfobaccia bacterium | reverse complement strand
CGTTGCTTTCCGTCCCCACCTCGCAGTGGGTGTGGCTTGTTAAAACCGATTTTAGGGTTAGGGATGGTTGGGGTTTGGGGCAGCGGCTTGAACTAATAAAAAACCGAGCTACCCCCTTTTTGAGGCAACCCGGCTATCTCGTGGAGACCCGTGGCTTTCCGTCCCCACCTCGCAGTGAGTTTGGCTTTTCTGAAGGCTATTATGAAATGCTCTTTATATCAGTAATGCTAATAATAATCAGAAAAGCGAAGTTGTCAAGAACAAAGTTTAAAGAAAGTCGAAGAATTTTTAGATTAATTAATAACCCATCAGTAGTGTCCGGCAGGTATTTGGCATTGCCGCGGCAAATGGAAACCGAAAGCCGCCGGCTTTACCATGAAAGTCCCGGTAGGGGCGGGTTTGATACCGTCCTTTGCGGCCTCCGGGCGCCAACAAAAAAGGCCCCCGGCCGGCGCCGGGGGCCTTATAAGGGCGGGGTTCAGATAACCTTAACCCTGTTTCCTGCGGAGACCGAAGCCCACCAACCCCAAGAGGCCGCTGCCCAGGAGGATGACGGAAGCCGGCACCGGCACTGGAGTGTTAAGGAGGTCGCCACTGCCCACTATCTGACTGCAGAAGGCCCCGGGGGGGGTTACATTACCGGATGGTATGAAGGAGAGATTCATCTCTCCACCCCAAGGGGTCCCCGGATCGATGCCGAAATACCGACACAATTCCTCATTCTTTGAATCCTGAAAGACCGCACCGGTGATGTCAAACCTGCCGGTAATCTTGAAGACGGTAGCCGTGCCAAATTTACCAGTCAGCAAAGTGGTGCCATCGGCAATGCCCAAAGCCGGAATGCCTCCGATAATCGTGATCGTTGAATCGGGGCCGCCGCCAAAATCCCATTCCGTGCCGCTCCAACCCGTCAACGGACCGGTGGTAAAGCCCAACCTGCCGCCAGTGATTGCAATCGGCGGTGCCGGATTTTCCAAGTCTTGCACAAAGGAGACATCGATGTTAGCCCCGACCAGTGGCGGGAAAACTTCCGGGGGGCCTGCTTGATAGCCGGCAAATGATATTACTGCGTTAGGCGGGTTGGTTAATCCCAGGGTAAAATCCAGGATAACCGCCTGCGCCGGCAGGGCCAGACCCGTGGCCAAGGCCGCGGCCAGGGCCAGAAACGCCAACTTCTTAGCCAAGGTTTTCATTTTTCCCCTCCCTTTTCTTTTCCTGGCTTGAGGTTAAGGTGATTCTTATGAAACCGGTTGAAGGTCAGCGGAGCCCCCTGGTGGGAAAGAACCTCATTCCGGGAGTCGTGGTTTCACGCCGGTCCTTAGGCCCAGAGGGCCAAAAGAACACTTAAGGCGTGCTTTTGTTCCCGGGTGTAGGCTTTCCCAGCACATTAAGAGATGAAAAGTTGGATTACTACCACTGCGGGGCGGAATAAAAAATAGCCGTGCCGCCTTTGAGGCAACCCGGCTATCTCTTGGAGACCCGTGGCTTTCCGTCCCCACCTCGCAATGGGTTTGGCCTTTCCCTTACTTAAAGCTGGCTTCTATGAACCTCATAATAACCAAAACTCTATCTTTGTCAAGAAATAATTTAAAAATAATGAAGATACCTTTAGACTTAATATTAGAAAGGAGGGACTTGTTGTCTAATTTTTTGGAAGTTATTAAACTTTAATGCTAGAAAAAAGAACTTTTTGTCTAAATTACTGGAATCACATCTAACCAAATAAGATGATTGTTATTTTCGTCCAGACCGATCAAGGGTCGCCGCCAGCCGGTCTAGGCCTGCGAAAATGAGGCGTAAGTAAATCAAGGACCCTACTGGATCCAAGCCCCGACAATTTTACAGATTCAGGGTCAGGGTGTAGAGTTGCCCGCGGTCCCGGTCCTGGAGCTGCAGCCGCAAAGCCTGGGGCGGGCCCGCCTCCCGGGGGAAGAGGATGAGCCCGTAGGCCAGTTCCCCGGGCTTGATGGGGGTATTTTTCAGGTTCCGCCGGGTGAGATCCTCGGTGATGCTCCTGGGCACCCTGGTTTCGCCGGCCCCCTGGACTCCCCCCAGGACGGCGCCGGAGGCGGCCCCCATGGTCAGGCCCCGCAGGGCGTACTCCCCGGCGCCATGACCCGCCACCACCCCCACCGCCGCCCCGATGAGGGCCCCGGCCGCGGTGCCCAACAGCGCCCCCTGGGTGGCGCCCTTCACCGTTTCCTGGACTCCGGTGCCCCGTTTCACCCGCTCATAGGCCTCGGTGTCGGCCAGGACCGGGAAGAGTTCCTGGTTCCGGTTGATGAGGAAGGTCTGGGCGGGGACGATGACCAGGGTCTTCCCGCCCCGGTTGTCGAAGCTGAGTTGCACCGGCAAGAGGCCGGCCCCGATGATGTTGAAGCCGAAAGCCTGCCGGGGTTCTTCTTCTTTATCCCAGGCCCGGGCCGCCACATAGGCCCCGTCCACCCGCTGGACGTTGGCGTAGGCCTCCGGAAGTTTAAAGGGCTGAACCTTGGGTTCGTAGGTGGCGCAGCCCTGGAAAATCAGGGCCAGGATCAGGGTGAAAGCGGCCAGGCGGCGCCTAGGCTCTCCTGTTGCCAAAAGTTTTGAGTAGCGAGTTTCGAGAATGAGACGAATATGTAGGATAGGCACGGCCCCCCCAGCTTCCTTGCCCAAGCGCAGCTTGGGAACGAGGCGGCAATGGGGGACACCCGCCCCCGGGGGTCCGAT
>JBGPBR010000354.1:0-2710 GCA_041481325.1 Desulfobaccia bacterium | reverse complement strand
CTCCCCGATGCCCTTACCTTCCCCTGCTTCCGGGGTCTCTGTTTTTACTAAAAACCGAAAACCAAAAACTGTATTATGGCGGAGGGGGTGGGATTCGAACCCACGTGGGAGTGATTAGCCCCCAAGTCGATTTCGAGTCGACCCCGTTACGGCCTCTTCGGTACCCCTCCGTAAAGACGGTTTTCGGTTTACTGTTTTCGGTTTACGGTAGGGGCGGGGGGTCCCCGTCCCCAATAGGGGGGCGGGACGCCGTCCCCATATCTTCATCGCCGGGCCTTAAAAAAATCCTGCAGCAGCTCCCGGCATTCGGCTTCCCGGACCCCGCCCGTCACTTCAATTTGGTGATTCAACCTGGGGTCCTCCGGGATACGGTACCGCGAGACGCAGGCCCCGGCCTTGGGGTCCGGCGCCCCGAAGACCACCCGCCGCACCCGGGCCTGGAGGAGTGCTCCCAGGCACATAATACAAGGTTCAATGGTAACATAAAGGCTACTGCCGGGCAACCGGTAATTCCCCAGGACCGGCGCGGCTTCCCGCAAAGCCAGCACCTCGGCGTGGGCCGTGGGGTCGCAGAGCCCGATGGGTTGGTTAAAGGCCCGGGCCAGGATCTCGCCCCCCTCCCCCACCAGCACCGCCCCCACCGGCACTTCGCCCGCGGCCAGGGCCTGCCGGGCCGCCCCCAGGGCCTCGCCCATGTAATAATCGTCAGATTCCATTTTTATTATTGTATATCAGGAACTTGAAAGAAGCTATCCGCGGTCGGCTTTCGGCTTTCAGCAAGATCGGGGGTCTGAAAAGCCTTAGAA
The DNA here is from genome assembly GCA_041481325.1 of Desulfobaccia bacterium. Taxonomy (GTDB): domain Bacteria; phylum Desulfobacterota; class Desulfobaccia; order Desulfobaccales; family 0-14-0-80-60-11; genus DASWLF01. The sequence continues at coordinate 1,904 of JBGPBR010000354.1, read as the reverse complement.
CCAGGGGCGACCCGCAGGTCTGCCCCTACCTCCCCCTAATTAGCTTTGCCCCCGTCTCTGCTCAACAATCCCAAAGCCCGGGCTTCGTACCCGGCCAGCAGCTCCAGGGCCCGGTCCTCCTGGGCCAGCAAGGCCCGGCTTTTCTCTGCGGTTTCCGCCGGCAGCGAGGATGCCAGCAATTCCTCCAGGGCCTGGCGCCGGCCGCGATGGTTCCCGGCCAGCAGCCGCAGGCGAAATACCAGAATCTGCGCCAGCAGGGGGTCTTCGGCCCACTTGAGAAATCGCAGGGCCCCGGGGAAATCCTCCTCCTCCATGGCCGCGAGGGCCAGGTGGCGGTATAGGGGCGCGGGCAGCACCCCCGAATCCGCCACCGGTCCGGCCAACACGTGCCTTCCCAGGCGCACCAGCAGGTTCAAGCCCAGCATCTCACCTTATTCCGGTTTTCCAGGGCTGTCATCCGGTTGCGAAAGTCAGGCAAAAGTAATGCAAGAGTAAAGTTTCCCACCCCCATAGCCCTCGGAAAGGTTGCGGTTGAGGCAGCCTCAGTGGAACCGGGTCATAAATCCCCCCTGGCCTCCTCGGTCAAAGGGGGGCAATCTACCGGATTCCTTTGGAAAGTCCCCCTTTGACAAAGGGGGACTTATACTATTTTTACGTCAAAGATATCGATTATTATAGGCGGCCACGGGCCGCCCTATAAAAAGTTGCCTTTAAAACTCTATGTTTGCCATCAAATTGGTATTAGGGGGATTTTCCATCAAGCTTTCTGAGCCGCGATCCCGGCGTCCACCATATTGCCCAGAATCTCCCGGAGCTCCGGCAAATCCCGGGTGAGCTCGTCGATGCGCTCCTTCACCTGCCGGTAATCCTGGCCGTCGTCCCCCCTGGCCTGCGCCATAGTCTCCGTCAGGGAGTCCGCCAGGCGCCGGTCCAGGCGCCACAGGCCCGCGGCCGCGCCCAGCAGTTCCAGGAGCCCGGTGGTGACGTGGTGCCCGGTGATTTCCTGGATGGCCACTTCCGCCACCCAGCCGGCCATGGCGCCCACCGCGGCGCCGGTAACGGACATCTCTTTTCTGGCCATAACTCCTCCTGTCTTGAAATGTGAAGCGGTCTCAGGCGCTAAAATAAAGAATGTCGGTGGGTAATACCGTGTTCGTTTTGTAGGGGCGGGTTTGAAACCCGCCCCTACGAGTGATATCAATAGGTTATCTGGATAATTTGTTTCATTTCAAAGTGAACACGGTATAAGACGCACCCTACGTCACTCCTGATCCCTGACCCCTGACCCCTGGTCCCTGCTCGGCCCCAGCCGCTCCGCCAGGCGCTCGGTTTCGGTAATCATCCGCCCGATGTGCCGGTCCTTCTCCGCCAGGCGTTTTTTCAGGCTGCGGTTTTCCGACTTGAGCCGGCCGGTTTCCGAGCGGCCCAGCCAGCCCCGCACCTTGATGGCCGCCAGGGTAAGGCCCACCCCCAGGGCCGCCCCCAGGGTTAAGCCTAGCAAGAAATCCAGTGCTTTAATCTCCATAAAAAGACGGTTTTCAGCTTTCAGTTTTCAGTTTTCGGTCTTGGAGTCCCAAAGGTCGCATGGTTATATTCCCGGAAAGAGTCTTCCGAACTCCTTGAATACAATTAATTAGACCAAATTTCCCTTAAAATATTAGCAATTGCCGGGGCCGCTGTCAATTTGGTCTGGGGCTCGAAAGGCGCTTGTCAAGGCGGGGCTTCTCATGCCACAATAAAGATACTCGCCCTGGTTTTTACCAAAAACAGAAAACAGAAAACTATCTTCATATAAATCCTGCCGAAGGAGACCTGCATGAGTAACATCAAGGCCATGTACCGCACCGTGATGGCGGACCATTTTCCCCCGGAGATGACCATCACCTTTGGCGACCAGAAGCTGG
>JBGPBR010000353.1:0-2747 GCA_041481325.1 Desulfobaccia bacterium | reverse complement strand
GGCCAGCAGCAGCGCCTCTGCCTGGCCCGCCTGCTGGCCCTGGAACCCGAAATCCTCCTCTTGGACGAGCCTACTGCCTCCCTGGACTTTCAGGCTTCCCTTAAGGTGGAAGAACTGCTCTTGTCCTTAAAAGAACGCTATACCATCATTGCCGTGTCGCACAGTCTGAGCCAGGCCCGGCGGCTGGCCGACGAGGCGCTGATCTTCCGGGATGGCTCCGTGGTGCAACGGCTAAGCCGGGAGGATTTACAAACTCCTGACACCTTACAGGCCCTGCTGGAGGAAATATTTTAGGGATGGGTGCTTAAAAGGAAGAAACCGGAAAACGGGGGAGTGGAGGAAATCCCATGCTGGACATAAACATACCTGGAGCCCAACCGATACGCTTGAGACACCTGATCCTTGATTATAAGGGCACGCTCGCCCGCGATGGCTCCATCCTACCAGGAGTGGCTGAGCGCCTGGAAATCCTGGCAAAGCACCTGGAGATCCATATCGTGACCGCGGACACCTTCGGCAGCGTCAGGACCCGGGTTGCCCACCTGCCGGTGCAGTTGGCCGTGATTCCGCCCGAGAAACAGGCCCAAGCTAAGGCTGCTTATATTGAGAACTTAGGACCGGCCAGCTCGGCGGCCATCGGCAATGGCAGGAACGATGCCCTCATGCTGCAACCAGCAGCCCTGGGAATAGCCGTCATGCAAACCGAAGGCACCGCGACGGCAGCATTGCTGGCGGCTGAGATAGTAACCCCAGGAATTATTGACGCCCTCGATCTCTTGATCCATCCGGACCGCCTGAAAGCTACCTTAAGGTTGTGATCCAAGATTTGACTGGGTGGTTCGCATAGCTTGTCATTATCCTGATGTTAATCGAAAGATCAATTATTTGCTGATATGATTCGCATTACGTAAGAGGTTTGCCTGGTCAATTCTGGACGATCATAAGCTATAGGAATACACCTCCAACCCAACCGAAACCTTCCCCATGTTATAGGGGTGGTGATACTGTGTTCTTCCCCTTCCTAAATAGGGCCTAAAAAAGAGTGGCCCGCTTTCTGCGGCGTCTTCATGATTCAACCTGGATTTGAAAAATTGAAGATTTGCGAGAAATCGAGCTCATCGGTAGTTAATGCCGGGGTGGGGGCCGGAACCCTCAGAGATCCTGGCGGAGCTTAGCGTAGCCAGGATCTCTGGGCTGACTTGGCCTCAACTCTAAATTAAGTTCTGGTATCATCCATGGGGGCAGGCCAGGCTCACCCGGATTCGGTCTTCACCGATCCCAAGACCGGAACCCGTTATACGCAGAGGTATCGGCTGATGAAATACCTCTGCCGCCAGGCCGGGGTGAGGTACTTCGGCTTCCATGCCATCCGGCATTTCGAGGCATCCCTCCTGGCCGACCGGGAGAAGGTGAGCCTGCCCATCATCAGCCGGCTCCTGCGTCACCCCAACCTCAGGACCACGGAAAAATATTTGCAGAAAGTTGATCCGAACCTGCGGCAAACCATGGAGCGGCTGGGAGAGCAGGACCTAGTCGCCGACCTGCTCGCCGGGCCTGGGAGAAGGGAAGTGGAGAGGGTTAAGTGCTTGAAATAATTTGGCGTCCCTTTATAGAAAATTTTCGAACTTTCTGCCTCACCGCGCCGGGCATTTCAGCCCTACCCCTTTCCTGGCAGAGATTGAACCGTAAGGCCCCAATCCCGCAACCGGGTGATGACTTGATCTACAAGCTCCCCCAGTTTTGCCTGGATGATCCCGGAGAGGTCCAACCCCGTTTCGATGGCCAGGGGCTGGATGCCGATAAGGCAGATTTCTTTGGGTGCGGCGTCCAGGAGCAGGGCGGCGGCCAGGACGTCCATGAGGCCCAAGTGGTGTAGGGAATCCTTGCTGCCGAAGAGCGCGGGAACCTCCTGGTTGGTGAGCACTCCGATGTAGCCGGGGTGCTTGCCGAAGTTCACCGCGTCCACCACCAGTAACCGGTCGCGGTTCTCGATGAAGGGCAAGAGGTCCAGGCCAGAGGTGCCGCCGTCGACGATTTCCAGGCCCGGGGGAATCTCATATTGGGTCTCGATAAACCGCACCGCGTGGACGCCCACGCCTTCGTCCCGCATGAGGATACTGCCGAGACCCAGGAGGGTTACTTTTTGCGCCATCTATGCCAGCTTAGGGAAGGCTACCTGCTGAATTCCTGCTGTTAAGAATCAAGCCCCTGCCCTGGGAAGGGCAGGGGCTTGGGATTATGGTCAAGATATTTCTTACAAGGCCTTGACCCGGGTAATGGACCGGCCGGCGGCGTCTTGGAGATGGATGGCGCAGGCCAGGCAAGGGTCGAAGGAGTGGACGGTGCGCAGTACCTCCAGGGGCTTATCGGGGTCGGCCACCGGGTTACCCACCAGGGAGGCCTCGTAGGGGCCCAGGGCGTCGTGCTGGTTGCGGGGCCCGGCGTTCCAGGTGGAGGGCACCACGCATTGGTAGTTCTTGATCTTATTGTCTTCGATGACCACCCAATGGGACAGCATGCCCCGGGGCGCCTCGTGGAAGCCGAAGCCCCGGCTTTCGCCCGCCTTCATGGGGTATTTGGTGCAGATGTTGAGATCACCCTTGGCGATGTTGTCCATCAGGGCCTGCCACTGTTTATTCATGTCGTCATAAAGCACGGCGCAGCGGATGGCCCGGCCGGCGTGGCGGCCGATGGTGGAGTGGAGCGCCTCGGGCCCCACCTTGGTGCCGGCCAGCTTGCTGACGGTG
>JBGPBR010000352.1:0-2751 GCA_041481325.1 Desulfobaccia bacterium | reverse complement strand
CGCTCGGCGCTGGAACATGTGTCCGACGAACTGCGCCTCCCTCTGGCGGAAATTCTCCGGGTGGCCACTTTTTATAACGCCTTTAGCCTGGTGCCCCGAGGGCGGTATATCGTCAGCGTCTGCCTGGGCACCGGGTGCTTTGTCAAAGGCTCAACCCGCCTCCTGGACCGCCTGGAAAGACAATTAAAAATCAAGCCTGGCCAGACCACCGAGGACATGATGTTTTCTCTGGAGGTGGTGCGGTGCATCGGCTGCTGCGCCTTAGCGCCCGCCATGCGCATCAATGAAGACACCTATGGTCGCTTGATTCCGGACCATATCCCCAAGATCTTGAAATCTTATGGAGACTTATCTGCACAAGGGGCAGCAGCATGAAAATTACCAGTCTGGCCGATTTGCAGGCCGTTCAAGAGGAAGGGCTGAGGTTGACCTATCCCCACAAGGTGAAAATCCTGGTGGGCATGGCCACCTGTGGCATCTCCTCGGGCGCCGACAAGGTTTATCAGGCTCTGGAGCGAAAAATTGCCGAGTTGGGCCTGGATGTGGTAGTGGAGAAAACCGGTTGCATCGGTTTTTGCCAACGTGAGCCCCTGGTGGATGTGGTCTATCCCAAACAGGTGCGCCTCTCTTACCAGGCCATGACTCCGGAGAAAGCCGAAGCCCTGGTGGAAGCCCTCAAGGAAGGCAAGATCTACCCGGACAATCTCCTCTGCCGCATTGATCAAGAAGATTTTCTCATTGAGGGGAGGGCGCGGCCCTATGCCAATCCCCATCCGGTGGAATTGCCGGTGGACCTCCCGAAATATGAGGAATTGCCCTTTTTTAAGAAGCAGGTGAAGATCGCCCTTCGGAATTGCGGCTTTATCAACCCCGAGCGTATTCAGGAATACATTGGCCGTGGGGGCTATCGGGCCTTGCACCAGGTGTTGACGAAGATGACCCCGGAGCAGGTGATTGCCCAGGTGAAGGGTTCGGGGCTGCGGGGCCGGGGCGGGGCGGGCTTCCCCACCGGCCTCAAGTGGGAATTCTGCCGCAATGCTGAGGGTGACATTAAGTATGTGATCTGCAATGCGGACGAAGGGGACCCGGGGGCCTTTATGGACCGGGGCATTTTGGAGGGCGATCCCCACGCGGTGTTGGAGGGCATGGCTATCGGGGCTTACGCCATCGGCGTCGGCGAGGGCTATATTTACTGCCGGGCGGAATATCCCCTGGCCCTCCAGCGCCTGGAACTGGCCATTGCCCAGGCGGAGAGTTACGGCCTCCTGGGAAAAAACATTTTGGGCACAGATTTTTCCTTCAAGTTAAAGATCCGGGAAGGGGCCGGGGCCTTTGTCTGCGGGGAAGAAACCGCCCTCATCGCCTCCATTGAAGGGCGGGTGGGAGAGCCCCGGCCGCGGCCGCCGTTCCCGGCCCAATCCGGCCTGTGGGGCAAACCCACGGTGATCAATAACGTGAAAACCTGGTCGCATATCGCCCCCATCATCGCCCGGGGCGGCGACTGGTATGGCTCCTACGGCACGGAAAAGAGCAAAGGCACCACGGTCTTTTCCCTGGTGGGTAAGGTCAATAACACCGGCCTGGTGGAAATCCCCCTGGGCACCACCTTGAGGGAAATGATCTTCGATATCGGCGGCGGCATTGCCGGCGACCGGGCCTTCAAGGCGGTGCAGACCGGGGGCCCTTCCGGTGGGTGCATCCCGGAAGAATATCTGGATACCCCGGTGGACTATGAATCCTTGGGCGCTCTGGGGTCCATCATGGGCTCCGGGGGCATGATCGTCATGGACGACCGGGATTGCATGGTGAACGTGGCCAAATTCTTCCTGGAGTTCACCAAGGAAGAATCCTGCGGCAAATGCACCCCTTGCCGGGAAGGAACCCTGCGTCTGATGGAGATGCTGGAGGCGATCACGGAAGGCCGGGGCCAAATGGAAGATATCGACCGGTTGGCCAAGATGTCCGACCTGATCAAAAAGACCTCCCTCTGCGGCCTGGGGGCCACTGCTCCTAATCCGGTGCTGACTACGATCAAATACTTCCGGGAGGAGTATGAGGCCCATATCACGGCGAAGAAATGCCCCGCCAAGGTATGTAAGGCTTTGATCACCTTCCGGGTGGATGAAGGACAATGCAATGGCTGCCAGCTCTGTCGCCTAGTGTGTCCCGTCGAAGCCATCGAAGGGGCCAAAAAGCAGGTGCATAAGATTATCCAGGAAAAATGCATTAAATGTGGCACATGCTTCGACAGGTGCAAGTTTGACGCCGTTATTGTGGAATAATCGAGGGACGCTATGGTCAAATTGACGATCAACGATCGCATGGTTGAGGTTGCGGAAGGAACCACCGTATTGGAAGCGGCTCGCCAGGTCGGGGTGAAGATTCCCACCCTGTGTTATTACGAAGCCATCAAGCCCTATGGCGGCTGTCGCCTCTGTCTGGCGGAGGTCACCCTGGGAGGCCGCACCCAGCTCACTGCCTCCTGCACCTACCCGGTGGCCGAGGGTTTGAAGGTGGTCACCGACTCGGAAGAGGTGTTGGAAGGCCGGCGCCTGGTCATCGACCTGCTCTGGTCCCGGTGCCCCACGGTGCCCGTACTGGCGGAAATCGCCCACTCCCTGGGCCTGGAGGCTCCCAGCTTCCCCAAAGGCGACAGCGACTGTATCCTGTGCGGCAAGTGCGTCCGCACCTGCCACGAACTGCAGCACGTGGGGGCCATCGGCATGATGGGCCGGGGCGGCAAGCGTGAGG
>JBGPBR010000351.1:0-2752 GCA_041481325.1 Desulfobaccia bacterium | reverse complement strand
GGACGTGGACCTGCACGGCCCCAACGTCCTCAGGATGCTGGGGCTCAAAGACCCACTGGACCTGATGCACGCCCAATTTCCCCTGCCGCCGGACCTCTTCGACCACCTCCGGGTGGTCTCCATCGAGATGTTGATGAAGGACCGGGAAAAGGCGGTAATTTGGCGGGGGCCCCTGAAACACCAGCTTATCCGCCAGTTCCTGACCGAGGTGCAGTGGGACGAACTCGACTACCTGGTGGTGGACTGCCCGCCGGGCACCGGGGACGAGCCCATGAGCGTGGCCCAGACCATCCCCGACGCCAAGGCGGTCATCGTCACCACCCCCCAGGAGATCTCCCTGGCCGACGTGCGCAAATCCATCAACTTCTGCCAAAAGATCAACATGGAGATCCTGGGGATCGTGGAGAACATGAGCGGCTACCACTGCCCCCACTGCGCCAAGGAGCTGCCCCTGTTCAAGAGCGGCGGCGGCCAAAAGACCGCCCAGGCCGCCAAGGTGCCCTTCCTGGGGGCGCTGCCCTTCGACCCCCAGGTGGTGGAGGCCGCGGACCAGGGCCAACTCCTGGAAGTCAAGGAAACGGAGAGCCCTTTCTTCCAGGCCATGCGGCCCATCGTGGATTACCTCCTCGAGACCCTGCCCCTGACCCCGGTTGCCACCCGGGAGCCCGGGGTCATGAAATTCGCGGTCCCGGTGGACGACGGCAAACTCTCGGACAAACTCGGCCACGCCTCGTGGTTTGCCTTCTTTAAGGTTAAGGACGGGGTCATCGGGGCCAAAGAGCTGCTCGCCCCACCGGCCCATGAGCCCGTGGCCCTCCCCGAATGGCTGGCGGACCAGGGCGTGACCCACGTCATCGCCGGCGCCCTGGGGGAAAAGGCCCAGAAGCTCCTAACCCGTAAAGGCATGGAAGTCATCGCCGGGGCGCCGATGGAGGCCCCGGAGACCCTGGTGGAGAAGAATCTGAAGAAGACCCTCACCACCAACCCCGGCGCCACCCACCCGGGCGGCTGCTCCCAGTGCTCCTCGGCTTAGGTATGGAATGAGTTGGGGGAGGGGGCCAGGGGCTTTTTCGTAAGTGCCCCTGCCCCCTCCCCCAACCCCTTAAGGGGCAAAAAAATTGGCCGGAGAAGTCGGGACCGACGGTCCCGCCTTCCCCGGCCATCCCCTCAATTACACCTTCCTCTCACGTGAGGGAAATGACCTTGTCCGCCATTTGCATGGAGGTCACGATATCCAGCATGCTGGTAAGTTCGCCCACCTGCTTTTTTTCCAGGAGATTAAAGGTCTTGAGGCAGGGGCCGCAGACCAGGATGCCCAGCCCCTCACCGGCCAGTTCTTGAAGCTGGGGCAAAACCTCCGAACCCTCCACGGCCAGCTTGACGCCCGAATTCAGCAGAACCAAGCGCCACAGGTCGTCCCCCATCTCCTTCATGGTCCTGACAAAATTGACGATGATTTTCCGTCCCAGCCCATCATCGCCCTTGCCCAGGCAATCTGCACCCAGAAGCACCAGAATTTTTTTCCCCTCTTGAGCCGGCCCGGCGTGCACCGGGGTTTCCCCGGCGCAACAGCCCTGGCCCGCTGCTGCCATTTGCATCGTCTCAGCCATTTGTCTTCTCCTTGACCTCGGTAGTTTTGTCTAGGAGACGATTGGCCCAGACAAAAGGTTTCACATTATTGCGGCAAGGTGGCGAACAATGGGCTGGAGAGTGCGGGCCATTAAGAACCAAGCGGCTTCAGTAATAGTTTGGCCAGCCTGATCTTTTCCGGTTGGCAGGTCAAGACATTCCTCTCATCCACTTCGAAGACGCAATGTTCCTCCAGCAATAGCTTCAATTTTTTCCTGGCCCGATGGAGCCTGATTTTCACATTAGCCACGGTTATACCGATAATGTCGGCGATCTCTTGATGGCTGAACTCGTCGACATCGGCAAGAATAATGACGCTTCGGAGGGGCTCGGGAAGATGATTGACCAGGCCGAAGACGCACTGTCTCATCTGGAACTGCTCCAACTCTTTCTGAGTGGTGGCCCCGGCGCTGGGGGTCGTTTCCTCTATGATTTCTCCCTGGTCTAGGGTGGGGGATTTTGCCTGGCGGCGGAAATGGTCCCGACAGAGGTTGTAGGCGATGCGAAATATCCAGGATTTCAGCTTGGTGGCATCTCTGACGGTTTCCAGATGGTGATTGATCCTGATAAAGGTTTCCTGCACCAGGTCATCAGCCAGCCACTCGTTTCGCACCGTATTGAGAATGAATCTCCGGACCGGTTGGTAATATTGATCGTAGATCTCCATGAGGTGCATGGCTCAATCCTGGTAGCTCATTTAAGGCAGGGCGGTATGGATTTGCCGCCAACCGGTGGGCAGGCGTCCCCTTCCTGGCCCAGTATGCCCCTGATGCTGGTTTTCATGAGCATATTAATATTATTCTTAATTTTGTAAGCAATTTCCGCCACCTCTTGAATTTCCTCGGAAGCCAGGCCGGAGGCCCGAGCCTTCTCGTAATAATATTCAAAGCAGGGGATACAGTTGGCCGCGGCCGCCGCCGCCAGGCAAACCAATAACTGGGTTTTCTCGTCCATGGCTCCCAGGCCCTCCTGATTCTAATGGATTGTTATGGAGACGGCAAAGACCGGCAAAAGGTTACAGCGGAGGCCTTGGGTGAGGGGGCCAGGGGCGCGAGCCCCTGCCCTTAGCCCCTCCCCCAATAAAGGTGCGCAGTGCACACCCTTACTTATACGGGTTGGGAGG
>JBGPBR010000350.1:0-2769 GCA_041481325.1 Desulfobaccia bacterium | reverse complement strand
TTCCGGGCTCCCACCCTGGAGGGCGACCTTCAGGCCCGGGATTTCACCGTCAACGCCATGGCCTTGGACCTGGACGCGGTCCTGGGCCAGGGCCCCCTGGCCCTGGTCGATCCCGCCGGCGGGCTCCGGGACCTGGGGCAGGGGCTGATCCGGGTCGTGGCCCCGGAGAACCTGGGGCATGACCCCTTGCGCCTGCTCCGGGCCTACCGGTTTGCCGCGACCCACGGCTTTCGCCTCACGCCTGAAACCGAGGCCGCGGTCGGCCGCTACCTGCCGGGGTTCTCCCGGGTGGCGGGAGAGCGCATCCGCCAGGAGCTGTTCCTGCTGCTGGCGTCGGCCCGGGCCGGCGAGGTCCTCCAAGACATGGACCGGACTGGCCTGCTGACCCGGGTCTTTCCCGAGCTTGACGACGCCCGGGAGGTGGAGCAAAACGGCTTCCACCACCTGGACGTCTTCCGGCACTTGCTGGCCACGGCGGCGTCACTGGATGAAGTGCTGGCGGCGCCGGACCGGTACTTCGGGGAGTTGGCCGGGGAGTTGGCCCGCTATGCCGCCGGCCCCTCCAAGGCCGCGGTCCTGAAAATCGCGGCCCTGTTTCACGACGTGGGGAAACCCCAAGTGCGGGAGCGCCGCAGCCAGCCGGACCGGTACACTTTTTATTATCACGAAAAAGTCGGGCTGGAAATTTTTACAGAAACTGCCCGGCGACTGCGCCTCAGCCAGGCGGAGGCCAAAACCGCGGCCACCCTCATCCGCCTGCACATGCGCCCATTTTTGCTGCTGCCGGCTTTTCGCAGCCGGGAACTGAGTTTTCGGGCCCTGGGCAGGCTGGTGCGGGCGGCCCGCTTCGAGCTTCCCGGTCTCTTCGCCCTGGCCATGGCCGACAGTCTGGCAGGGCAGGGGTCCCAAAAACCTCCGGACTCGGAAGCGGTGCTGGCCGAACTGGCCGACGAGGCCTACCGGTTCCTGAAAGACCGCCTGGAACCCCAGGATCGCCATCCCAGGCTGATCAACGGCCACGACCTGATACGGCTGGGACTGAAACCGGGGCCCCAGTTCCGGCTGCTCCTCACCGCGGTGGAGGAAGCCCAATGGGAGGGGGTGGTGCACACCCGGGAAGAGGCCTTGAAACTGGTCCAGCGGCTGGCGGGCCTGGCCTGACCGCATATCTCAAATTAATCGCCAGGCGTTTCGCACTTTCTTGCGATTTATTTTATTTGCTTTAAAGTATTTTTAGAGGATTTTTTGTAAGTAATATGTTTTAGTATGGGCCGAGAAGGAGAGCTCTCATGAACCCGGCAAATCGCGACTCTCAGGCTGGGGCGCTGATCAGGCTGCGAGGATTGTATCCCTCCCTGAAAAGCGCGTTGCAGAAAGTTGCCAACGTCATCCTGCAGCAGCCGGAAATGGCGATCTACGCTTCGGTGAACGAAGTGGCTGCGGCCGCCTATGTCAGCGAAGCCACGGTGATGCGTTTTTGCCGGACCCTGGGGTTCAAGGGTTTCCAGGACTTCAAGATCGCCCTGGCCCGGGAAATGGTGATGCCGTCGCCGTTACCCCAGGAAGAAGTCACGGTGGCGGATGATCCCGCCACCATCTTGCGCAAGGTCTTTCAAACCAGCATTGCGGCGCTGCAGGATACCCTGGAGGTCCTGGACGCCGGCGCCTTGCGGCAAGCGGCGAACGCGGTGCTCAGCGCCCGCCGCATCCTGGTCTGCGGGGGGGGGGATGCCGGGCCGGTGGTGAACTATGCCGGCAACCGGCTTTTCCTGATGGGCCTCAATGCCCACAGCTTTGTGGACGCCTACCACATGCTCGCCGCCGCCTCGGTTTTGGGGCCCGAGGATGTGGTGCTGGCCTTCTCCCATCCGGGCACCAGCCGGGAAGTGGTGGAAGCGGCCCAACTGGCCAGGGAGGCCGGCGTCCGGGTCATCGCGGTCACCAACAATTCCCTGTCCGCCCTCAGCCGGGTCTCAGACCTGGTTCTGGTCACCGCCGCCCGGGAGACCAGCCAGCAGCAGGAAGGGTTGACCTCTCTGCTGTGCCAGGCCGCCATCATGGACGGCCTCTTCACCCTGCTCCTCCTGGCCCGCCCCGATCTGGCCAAGATCGCGAGAGCCATCTCAAGGTAAGCTGCACCTCTATCATCCGTGGCCGGTACCTGAGGTGCCGCCGGAGTTGGAGCTTGCCTTCTTCATCCCAACCATCTTCACCTTGCGAGCGACACCCATGCCAACCGAACTGGAGCTGAAACAGGAAATAGTCTGCATCTGTCGGATGCTGCACCGCAAAAATTACCTGGCCGCCACCGACGGCAATGTCAGTGTGCGCCTGGGAGACCGGGTGCTCACCACCCCCAGCGGGGTGCATAAGGGACTCATGGAGGCGGACCAGATAATCACCGTGGACCTGGCCGGCCGAGTGCTGGCAGGGGAGGGGAGGCCCACCTCGGAAATCCGCATGCACCTGTTGGCCTATGAACTGCGCCCGGACGTGGCGGCGGTGGTGCACGCCCATCTGCCCTACGCCACTTCCTGCACCCTGGCGAGGATCGACCTGCTGGAGCCCATCCTGCCCGAGGTGGTGATCACCCTGGGGGGGGTGCCCACCGCGCCCTACGCCACCCCCGGCAGCGCCGAAGTGCCCGCGGCCATCCGGGGTTTCCTCCGGGAATATGACGCCATCCTCCTGTCCCGGCACGGCGCCATGACGGTGGGGCGGGACGTCAGGGACGCCTACAACAAGATGGAGAAGCTGGAACATACCGCC
>JBGPBR010000349.1:0-2780 GCA_041481325.1 Desulfobaccia bacterium | reverse complement strand
CCGGGGCACCCCGTTTCAGGGCCGGGTCTGGGAGGAATTGCGACGGATTCCCCGGGGAACCACCATCTCCTACCGGGAGCTGGCCCGGCGCCTCGGCAGCCCCAAAGCCTTCCGGGCCGTGGGCCAGGCCAACGCGGTGAACCCCATCCCCATCATCATCCCCTGCCACCGGGTTATCAATGCCGACGGCGCCTTGGGTGGCTACAGCTCCGGGGTGGACCGCAAGCGCTGGCTGCTTAAGCACGAAGACGCCAGGTAAGAGCGGTTTTTCGTTTTTGGTTTTTGGTTTTTCGTTGAATAACAGGATGTCATCAAACAAACGGCGCCGACTACCCGCAGGCCCAGGAGGCCTGGGGCGCTAAAATTGCTTTTGACCAAAAACCAAAAACGAAAAACTAAAAACGGTCCTTAAAACAGCTGCGGCAGGGGCTATACCCCTCAAGGTAGGCGTCTTTCAGGGACTCCAGGCGCACCCGGTTGGCCGGGGCGATTTTCTCCGCCAGAGGGCAGCCGGTGCGGTGCAGGCGCAGGGTGTTCCGGTTCCCCAGGTAATAGGGCTCGTCCTGGCGCAGAAGCTGTCGCCACACCCCCCGGTTCGCCTCCAGGGCCTCCTTTTGCGCGGCTAAAAACGCCTCCCGGTGGCGGACGTTGGGGGCGTGGAAATAGACCCGGGCCAGGCCCCGGCGCACCATCTCGGCGTTGATAAAGGTGCCGTCGGGCAGGAAAAGGTAGGCCAGCAGCCGGCCGTAATGGTCGTAGCGCTGCCGGTCGTACTCCAGGCGCAGGGTTTTCCCCTGGGTGAGCTCGCTGAGGGCCGCCTTGGACTTGTGGGCCAGGAATTGCGCCGGCTGGCCCGGTTTCTCCATTTCCGGGGCGTCAATCCCCAGGACCCGCACCGCGAGGCCGCCCTCCAGCACCAGGGTGTCGCCGTCGATGACCCTGGCCACCCGGGCCTGTGGCGGCGGGCCGGCGGGCTGGGGGGCGCAGCCGGTGATGAGGGCCAACCCCAGCAGGCTAGAAATTAAGCCTGGCCACCACCTGGTAATCCTCTTCCTCGAGCTTCCGGGCAAAATAGGGGATGGTCTCCTTCAGTCCGGCTTCCAAAGGCACGGTGGGCTGCCAGCCCAACCGCTCCCTGGCCCGGGTGATATCCGGGCGGCGACGCCCCGGGTCGTCCGCGGGGAGGGGCCGGTACGCCACGGTCCCGGGCGTGTCGATGAGCGCCAGCACCTTCCGGGCCACCTCCATGATGGTATACTCCTCGGGATTCCCCAGGTTCACCGGTTCAGATAAGTCCGGGCAGTTCATCAGGCGCACCAGGCCGTCCACCAGATCGCTGACGTAGCAAAAGGACCGGGTCTGGTGGCCTTCGCCGTAAATGGTGATATCCCGGCCGGTGAGGGCCTGGACGATGAAATTGCTCACCACCCGGCCGTCGTTGATGGCCATGCGGGGCCCGAAGGTGTTGAAGATCCGGGCGATGCGGATGTCCACCCGGTTCTGGCGATGGTAGTCCATCATCAGGGTTTCCGCCACCCGTTTGCCTTCATCGTAACAGCTCCGGACCCCGATGGGGTTGACGTTGCCCCAGTAGGCCTCGGTCTGGGGATGCTCCTGGGGATCGCCGTAAATCTCGGAGGTGGAGGCCAGGAGGATGCGGGCCTTCACCCGTTTGGCCAGCCCTAGCATGTTGAGAGTCCCCAGGACGTTGGTCTTGATGGTCTTCACCGGGTTGTACTGGTAGTGCACCGGCGAGGCCGGACAAGCCAGATGGTAGATCTGGTCGATTTCCAACATGATGGGGTTCACCACGTCGTGGCGCACCAGTTCCAGCCTGGGGTGGTGGCGCAAGTGGTCCAGGTTCGCCTTGGAGCCGGTGAAATAGTTGTCCACACAGATGACTTCATGGTCCTGCCGGAGCAGGTATTCCACCAGGTGGGAGCCGATGAACCCCGCCCCGCCGGTGACCACAATGCGGGCCATAGAACTCTCCTTTCAGGAAACCGTCGCCCCATTGTAACCGGGCCGGCCCCGAAGGTAAATTCGGATTGACAGCATTTTTTATTTAACTGACAATGAGCCTATCTTATCATGTTTTCCGCGGGATGAAATTCCGGAGCGTCTAGCAGAGGGCAGACATGCTTACCAAAGAGCTTTACCGGAAGATAGCGGTTAACGCCCGGGGCCTGGGGCTCGCAATCCTGGCCGGGTGGTTAATCTTACCCGCCTGCTCAATGGAGGCGGGCAAAAGCAATAATGATTTACGTAAAGAAATCGAGGGCTTGAAAAGCGAGATCACCGCCCTCCAGGAGAAGGTGGACAAGCTCCAAGGGGGCCAGCAGGCCATCCTGGACCTCCTGAAAAGATCGGGGGCTCCATCCCCGGAGACCGCCCTCTTGCCCGAGCAGCCGCCTACCCAGGGCGGCGGCCCCCCGCCTTTGACCGTGGGCCAGCTCCTGGCCGAGAAAGACCGCTATATGGGCGCCCGGGTGACGGTGCGCGGCGAAGTGGGGCCGGTGCTGGTGCACCACAAGTCGCTGCTGCTGAAATCGCCCGGGGGCATGGTGGAGGTATTTTTCGGGAAACTCCCCGACGAAAAGCAGGTTCAGCGACTCACCTCCATGACCATGGACCACCCCATAACCGTGACCGGGGTGGTGAGCCCCGCATCCAAAGGGGGGGCCAAACTGGAGATCCAGGCCGAGGCCATTGATTTCTGATAGCCCAGGTTGCCATCAAACCGTGATTCTTTTAGGGGCGGACCTAGGTGTCCGCCCTGG
>JBGPBR010000348.1:0-2783 GCA_041481325.1 Desulfobaccia bacterium | reverse complement strand
CCACCCGGCGCTGCAACCTGGCCTGCCTCCACTGCCGGGCCGCGGCGGGCTCCGGGCCGTACCCCGGGGAACTAACAACGGACGAGGGGATTAAGCTGTTAGACGACCTGGCGACCATGGGCCAGGTGGTGGTGATCCTGACCGGCGGCGAGCCCCTGCTGCGGGAGGACATCTACGAACTGGCGGCCCAGGGCACCAAAGTCGGCCACCGCATGGTGATGGCGGTGAACGGGACGCTGTTGACCCCCGCCATCGCCGCCCGCCTCAAAGACGTGGGCATCCAGCGGCTCAGCATCTCCATCGACGGGGCCGGCGCCGCCTCCCACGACGCCCTGCGGGCCGTGCCCGGGGTCTACGACGGGGCCCTCGCTGGTATCGCCGCCTGCCGGCAGGCGGGGCTGCCTTTCCAGATCAATACCACCGTCACCCGGGCCAACCGGGGGGAGTTGCCCGCGATTCACGAGTTGGCTATTAAGCTGGGGGCCGCGGCCCACCACGTCTTTGTCCTGGTGCCCACGGGCCGTGGCGAGGAAATCCGGGACCAGGTGGTGCACCCCGAGGAGTACGAAGAGACCCTGCGCTGGCTCCTGGCCAGGCAAAAAGAAGGCCGCCTCTTCATCAAGCCCACCTGCGCCCCCCAATACTACCGGCTGTGGCGCCAGGACGCCCACGCCCGGGGCGAGAAGATCACCGCCGCCACCCACGGCATGGAGGCCATGACCAAGGGCTGCCTGGGAGGCCAGGGCTTCGCCTTCGTGTCCTACCGGGGTGAGGTCCAGCCCTGCGGCTACCTGGAGCTGGTGGCGGGCAACGTCCGGGAGACCCCCTTTCCGGCAATCTGGGCCAACTCGGAGCTTTTTCAGAAACTGCGGCGGGTGGACGACTACCGGGGCAAGTGCCACTCCTGCCAGTACCGCCAGGTCTGCGGCGGCTGCCGGGCCCGGGCCTACGTCATGACCGGCGACGTGCTGGCGGAAGACCCCATCTGCCCTTACGAACCGGTAGGATAATTACCTGATGTCGAAAACCGAAAACCGGAAACCGGAAACCGGCTCTTTAGACGAGGTGGACAAGGCCATCCTGAATGAGATCCAGTCCCATTTTCCCATTGTTTCCAGGCCTTATGAGGAAGTGGGCCTAAGGGTGGGGGCCCCGGAAGCCGAAGTCATCCGCCGGGTGCGGAAGATGTACGATGCCGGCGTCATCCGCCGCATCGGCGCCAACTTCACCTCCCGGAAGCTGGGCTACACCAGCACCCTGTGCGCCGCGATGGTGCCCGAAGAGAAGCTGGAGCAGCTCGTGGAGACGGTGAACCGCTACCCCGGGGTGACCCACAACTACCTGCGGCGCCACCGCTTCAACGTCTGGTTCACCCTCATCGCCGAATCCCAGGAGCGCCTGGAGCTGATTCTTGAGGAGATTTCCCGGGCCTCGGGGGTGGAGGTCCTGAGCCTGCCGGCCCAGGAGGTCTTCAAGATCAAGGTGGATTTTCCGGTGTAGGCCGCGGCCAGGTGTCAGGTTTCAGGTTTTGGGTTTTAGGTTTTAGGTTTTAGGTTCTGGGTTGGGGTTTTGGGGTTTGGGGTTGGGAAAAACTTATTGGTGGGGCGGGCGTCCTCGCCCGCCATCTTGTGTTTAGTAGCCGCATCGCTTCATCCTGCGCCGCACAGGCTGGAAAGCCTGCTTTATTGATGCAAGCGGGTACTGTATAAGGTGCCCAAGCAGAGCTTGGGCCAAAACTTTCCGTTCCCAAGCTGGAGCTTGGGAACGAGTATTTCGGCTAGTTGTCTGCACCGGCTGCCACTCCTGAGGCCCGTCAGTTTTTACTAAAAAACCAAAAACTAAAAACCAAAAACTCCTCTGCTCCCGGGCCGCCCTCCTAATCAATACTTCTTCGACTCATTCAACGGCACGCATAGCACCGGGCAAGGCAGCAGGCGCACCACCTTTTCCGCGGTGGAGCCGAAGAAGACCTCCTCGATGGGCCCCCGGCCGCTGCGGCCGTAGCCGCCCAGGGCCACCAGATCCACCGCCAGATCCCGGGCGACGATGGCGATTTCCTGAAAGGGCAGGCCCACCGTCACCATGGACTCCACCTCCAGGCCCGCGGGTTGCCAGGCCTCGAGAAAATCGCTTAACTGTTGCTGGGCCCGTTCCCGCAGCTCCGGGATCAGGGCATCCGGATCCACCCTCAGAAATTCGGCCAGGCGCGCCACCGTGTTTTGATGGATGACGTGCAGCAGGACGAGTTTCGCTCCGAAGCGCTCCCCCATCGATTTGGCAGCTTGGAAAGCGGCCCCGGAGCAGTCGGAAAAGTCAGTGGCCACCAGAATCGCCTTGATGTCCATGTCGTGAGACCCTTTGTCAGCCTAGCCTGGACGCTTTCCCACCATAAAGCGGGAGCTCCCGGGACTGGGGATCAAATGCGGCGGGGAGACAGGCCTCCACGGAGGCCGGGAGGCCTGTCGGCAAGCAGTTTATTTTGCGGCCTTCTTCAGTTCCTTGAAGACCTCTTCAGCGTTGTCAAAGGCGCCGATGTGGATCCACAAGATCTTTCCGGCCTTGTCCACCAGAAAGGTCACCGGATACGGGCTGAAGTTCAGGGCCTTGCCCAAGACGCTGTCAGGGTCCGGAATCATGGGGAAGGGGACCTTGTGGAAGGCCTGCCACATCTGCAAGGCGCTGGCGTCATTTCCCTGGCCCACGGCAATGATCTTGAGCTTGTCCTTGAGACCGGCATCCTTCTGCACCATGTCATAGACGCTGTTCAAGAACGGGGCCTGATG
>JBGPBR010000347.1:0-2793 GCA_041481325.1 Desulfobaccia bacterium | reverse complement strand
TGCACCGGTAGGCTGGTGTGGCGCTGCAATATCTGCCCCATGATGCTCTTGTGCTTGGGGCTCAGGTGCTGGATGATGATTAGGGCCACGCCCGGGGCCGGCGACAGGTGGTCGAAAAAGCTCTCCAGGGCCTCCAGCCCCCCGGCGGAGGCGCCGATGCCCACAATGGGGAAAGACTTCTTGCCGGGCCCGTTGGCGTCGGGAGTCTTGTGGGATCCGGCAGTATGGCCGGTTTTCTGCGACTGTTTCATAACCCCTCCTCGGAACCTGAGGCCCTCTAACTTCTTATCGGCTCACCTTTAATCCAGGATAATCCGATATTATCCGGAGGCCCTGGCTGCGTCGGTCCCAACGAGGTTGAGGGGACCTCTGGGCCCGGGGAAAAACTCCGAACCGATCCCCTTATCGCAGCCGAGTTTTTTCGCAGGGCGCACCACCGCACCAATTGAGGCGAAACCTCTTTCAGTTCCAGACCTGGGCATACCAGGCCCTCGGCGACCAGACCAGCCTAGCTTTGTGGACGGCCATATTTTGTTGGTCGAGATTTACGGACAGCAAGGAAAGCGGCCCCAGGCCGAAACGCGGCTCCGCCAGGTTCTCCAGAGGGAAAATCCACCGCCCCGGGACCGGGGCCGTATAGCTGCAGCGCTGCAGGACTTAACCACCTCGCGACCTTCAGAGGATAACCCTTGCCGGTCCTCTCCTTCGAGGTGCTGGGCGGAGGCCGTTTCAACGTTTACAACCAGTATTTTAAGCTAAACCTGGACGCCACCCTGACCGGGCCTTTGCAAACCAGGACTCCAGGAGGGTCCTTCGTCATTAAGTTTGACCGGTCTTATATCGAGCCGATGCTGGGAATGCGCCTCAGCCTCTGGCTAACTCCCAAAGCGGTGATTACCTTTAGAGGCACTGTGGGGGGCTTTGGTCTGGTGGCCGACAATAACCTGGACCGCGATATGGAACTTGCCTTCGGCTACAAGGTGCATAAAAATATTTATGCCTTCGTCGGCTACCGCGCCCGCTTTGAGTCCGCCAGCAAGGATATTATCTCCGTTGACGGCTGGTTTCACGGGCCCATTTTGGGGACGCTGTTTGCTTTTTAGAGCTTGAAAGGATTTTTTAGCGTGGCTTTCGACCACAGGAAGGATGGAGAACATGCGCTCACTTACAACAAAGCAACCCCGGCGTCGCCGTCACCTCCTTGTTCTGGCCCTGCTGGCCGCCTTGGCGGTCATAAGTCAGGGCTGCGTGGCCCTTCAGGTGCGCCAGCCTTTGCCGGAGCACCTCCTGGACCAGGCCCAGGTTGCCGACCTGCCCGGTATCCGGGCCTGGGGCGACACTTACAGTGAAAGCCTGGAACAGAGCGCCATCGAGTCCATCCGGCAGGAGATGGCCGCCAATCACGGCCAGCTCGAGCCCGAAGCCAACTTTCTGGCCATGTCCGGCGGCGGCGGTGACGGCGCCTTCGGCGCCGGAATCTTGTGCGGCTGGACCGCGGCGGGCACCCGGCCTCAATTCAAGCTGGTGACCGGCATCAGCACCGGGGCCCTCATCGCGCCCTTCGCCTTCCTCGGGCCGGAGTATGACGCCAAGCTGAAAGAGGCCTACACCACCATATCCGACAAGGATATCTATGCAGTTCCCAGCCTGGTAAAGCTGGTGCTGAACCTGGGGAGAATTGAAGGGGCGGCCAGTACCAAGCCGCTGGCCGAACTATTGGAGCGGCTCATCGATGAGAAAATGCTGCAGGCCATCGCCGCCGAACACCACAAGGGCAGGCGCCTGCTGGTGGGAACGACCCAGCTCGACGCCCAGCGCCAGGTGATTTGGAACATGGGGGCCATCGCCGCCAGCGGCCACCCGGATGCCCTCAAGCTGTTCCGCCAGGTGCTCCGGGCCTCGGCCTCCATCCCGGTGGCCTTCAATCCGGTGTACATCAAGGTGAAGGCCGGCGGGCAGGAATATGACGAGATGCACGTGGATGGCGGCGTCCGGGCCGAGGTGATGCTGTACGAGGATGCCCTCAAGCTCTTCACCGCCAGGAAAAAACTTGGTCCCCTTATGCCCGACCGCCCCCGCAAGCTCTACCTTATCCGCAATGCCCAGGTATTTCCCGAATATGAAAGCATTAAACCCTATATAGGGGACATCGGCACCCGGGCCATCAGCAGCCTGACTAAATACCAGGGGGTGGGAGATTTATACCGCATCTACGTCCTGGCCCAGCGGGACGGGATCGACTATAACCTGGCCTTCATCCCGGCAGATTTTCACCCGAAACGGACCTCGGAATTTGACACCAAATACATGAACCTGGAATTTGAGCTGGCCTACAACCTGGCGCGCTCCGGCTACAAATGGAGCAAGTACCCGCCGGGGTTCGAACCCATAAGCGAGCTGGAAAAGAAACCGGCTCCGGCTAGCCAGTGATGGATGGGACATGTAGGTTGTGGCCCCGCTTAAACCAACTCAAATCATGAAGGTAACCATGACAAAATTTAATCAATCACCTGGCTTCATGTGGAAAACGCGGCGGGGTATCTTCGGTCTGCCCTTCCTCCTTTTGGCAGTCCTGCTGGGTCTCATGCTGCTGGCTCAGGCAGGTTGGGCTGTAGAAGAGGCGGCGGCCACGCCTCCCGGGGCGGCCAAACCCCAGGCGCAGACGCCGCAACCGGAGAAGATCCTGCAGCAGGCCTGCGACCTGCTCAAGTCCGCCAAGCAGTTTTCTTTCAAGGCCGAGGTCACCGATGACCGGGTGTACACCGGGGGTAAAAAACTCCAGTTCGCCTTTGA
>JBGPBR010000346.1:0-2804 GCA_041481325.1 Desulfobaccia bacterium | reverse complement strand
TCCCGGAGCTTGAGGAGCAGCAGCCACCCCGGGGCGTTGGCCGGCAGAAAGCGCGGATTCTTGCGGCCCGGCAGGAAGAGCCGGTCCCTGACCTGGCGGCCCTCCTGCACCGCGGCCTTGGCCAGGCCCACCACCGGAAATTTTTTCATAAGGGCCAGATCTTTCAGGGCTTGCAGCACTACATTGAGTTGGCCCCGGCCGCCGTCCACCACCAGGAGGTCCGGCAGCGTCTGCCCGACCTTGCCGTAATGGCGCCGGACCACTTCCCGGAGCATGGCGTAGTCGTCCTGGCCGGCCACTTCCCGGATGCGGAAACGCCGGTAGCCGGACTTGTCCGGGAGGCCGCCGGCAAAAGCCACCAGGGCCCCCACCGGCTGCTCTCCCTGAAGGTTGGAGATGTCCAGGCAGTCGATGCGCCCCGGCGTTTGCCCCAGGTGCAGGCGCTCTTGCAGGTCCAGGAGGGCCGCCTCTGGGTCGGCCACCGGGGCCGCCAGCCGCCGATGCAGGGCGGCCCGGGCGTTTTCCCCGGCCAGGGCCAGCAGCCGGGCCCGCTCGCCCCCGGGGGCTGCCAGGAGACGCACCGGGGAGCCCTTCTCGTCGCTCAACAGCGCTTCCAGCAAGCCGCGATCCGCGATGTCCCGGGGCAGCAGCATCTCCTCGGGCAGGGGCCTCCCCTCGGCATAGTACTGCTTGACAAAGGCCCCCAACAGGTCCTCTGCCGGCGGCGGGTCGGGGAATGGATATTCCCGGCTGCCGCTCACCAGGCCGCCCCGGACCAGGAGAACCAGGATCAGGGCCTGGCCCCCCTCTTCAGCCAGCCCCAGGACGTCCTGGTCCCGGAAGCTGGGCCGGGCCATGTCCTGGCGCTCCAGGGTCTGTTCGATGGCCCGGATGCGGTCCCTGAACCCCGCGGCCGCCTCAAAGTCCAGGTCCGCGGCGGCGTTAGCCATGTCGGCCTGGAGCTTTTTCAGCAGGTTCCGGCTCCGGCCCTTGAGAAACATGACGGCCTCCTGCACCGCCCGGCCGTAGTCGAGGGCGCTCACCTGCCCGGAGCAGGGCCCCAGGCAGTTCCGGAGCTGGTACTCCAGGCAGGGGCGGGACCGGGGCGCCAAGCGCCGCTCCCGGCAGGTGCGTACCCCGAAGGCCTGCTTCATCACCTTGAGGGTCTCCCGGGCCGCGCCCGCCGAGGCGAAGGGGCCGAAATAGAGGGCCCCGTCCGGATGGAAGCGCCGGATAAAGTGCAGGGCCGGAAATTCTGCTTTCAAATCCAGGCGCAAACAGAGATAATTCTTGTCGTCCCGGAGCATGACGTTGTAGCGGGGGCGGTGCTCCTTGATGAGATTGCGCTCCAGGATCAGCGCCTCCCGGCCCGTGCCCGTGAGGATGAAATCCAGCCGGGCCAGCTTCTTCAGCATCAGGGCGGTCTTGGGGTCGTGCTTTTCCGGGGTCTTGAGATAAGAGGCCAGGCGGTGCTTCAGGTTCACGGCCTTGCCCACGTACAGCACCTTGCCGCGCTCATCCTTGAACAGATAGACGCCGCTGGCCTGGGGCGCCTCGGGCAGGGCCGCGGCCAAAACCGGGTAGGGGGCATCGGGCTTTACTTCGGCTTTCGGCATCTTATCCTTAGGATATCTCAAGACGGTGAAGATTTCACCACAGAGACCCGGAGAGCACCAAGAGATGCATGGGGCGCAGAGCGCCCCAGCCCATAAATTGCCCTGTGACCCTCAGAGGCCTCCGTGCCTCTGTGGTTATTTTTTCAGGAGGCATCCATGACCATTCCCCAGCGGCCCCTGGGCCGCACCGGCTATCATGCCACCGTGTTGGGCCTGGGCGGCGAAGGCATCCTGCGGACCATCGGAAAAGAGCAGGAAGCCCAGGCGGTCATTGAGGCGGCGCTGGCCGCGGGCATCAATTATTTCGAGAGCGCCCGGGCCTACGCCGGCAGCGAGGAGTACCTGGGCCGGGGCCTCAAGGGCCATCGGGATAAAATCTTTCTCACCAGCAAGTCCCACGGCCGCACCTACAAGGAGGCCATGGCGCACCTCTGCATCACCTTGAAGAACCTGGACACCGACCACCTGGACCTGTGGCAGGTCCACGACGTGCGCACCGCCGAGGACCTGGCGGCGCTCACCGCCCCGGGCGGGGGCCTGGAGGCCTTCCGGGAGGCCAAGGAGCGGGGTCTGACCCGGTTCGTGGGGGTTACCGGCCACCACGACCCCGAGGTGCTGCTCCAGGCCCTGGACCGCTTCCCGTTCGACACCGTGCTATTGACGGTGAACCCGGCGGAGCCCCACTACCGGAGCTTTCTGCCGGTGGCCGCCGCGGCCCAGGCCCGGGGGCTGGGGGTCATCGGCATGAAGGTCCTGTGCCGGGGCCTGTTGCTGCACGCGGCGGCAAACCCCCGGGAAGTGCTGCCCGAGCTGGTGGCCTACGCCCTGAGCCAGCCCGTCAGCCTGACGGTGGTGGGCGCCGACACCCCGGAGCAGGTGCGGGAACTGGCCGACGCCGCCGCCAAGTTCGTCCCCATGACCCCGGCGGAGCAGCAGGCCCTGGAAATCGTGGTGGCGCCCCTGGCCCGCAAGCTGATGTACTACAAGCCGAAGAATTGAATAAATCGAAACCCTAATTTTCCACCGGCCAGAAGGCACGGCCGGTGGTGTATTAACAATTCTGACTGGGTTGGGGGTGGGGTTTGGGGAGGGGGCAGGGGCCGCTTACGAAAAAGCCCCTGGCCCCTCCCTCGGTAGTCTTTCCTTCCTACTTGCCGATCACCAGGATGGTGGCGTCTTTGGCCACGG
>JBGPBR010000345.1:0-2831 GCA_041481325.1 Desulfobaccia bacterium | reverse complement strand
CGCAAGGCCACCCGAGCCATATTCATCGGGGACGTGCAGGTGGGCGGCGGCGCCCCGGTGGTGGTGCAGTCCATGACCAACACCGACCCCCGGCAGGTGGGCGCCACCCTGGCCCAGATCGAGCGCCTGGCCCTGGCGGGCTGCGAAGTGGCCCGGCTGGCGGTGCCGGACCGGAAAGCGGCCGCGGCCAGCCTCTCTATTTGGGCCAACGTGGCGCCGACGTCCCGGGTGTCGGTGTTGGTCATGGACTGCACCACCACCGGGGCGCCGCCGCCCACCTGCACGTCCCCGATGAATATGGCTCGGGTGGCCTTGCGCTTGATGTCCGGGATTGCAGCTTGCTGGTCCATAACTTACCCAGATTTTAGCGGAAAAGGCTGCATCACGCAAGCTGTAGTAAATATTACTCGGAGCAGTAAATGAGTTAACTTGGGGGGAGGGCCGGGGGACTTTTTCGTAAGGGTCCCCCGCCCTCCCCTCAAACTCCCCTCCCAACCCCCTTTAAGGGGTTGGGGGTGGGGTTTTGGGGGAGGGGCCAGGGGTCTTTGACACCTGGCCCCTCCCCCATTATCAACTTGTTGCATCGCCCGAGTTAATCTATTTTGTGACCTGAGTAATATTTCACCGCCAAGGACACCAAGGAAAAAAGTAACCATAGAGGCACGGAGAGCCCGGAGCCTTGCAAGTCTCGGCTCCGCCTATACTTGTATTCCTCATTCTTTTCTTGGTGCTCTTGGGGTCCTTGGTGGTTAAACGAATTTCGGTGGACGCTTCTCTAAGAAGGCCCGGGCCCCCTCCTGGGCGTCCGGCGAAGCGAAACACAGGGCGAAGGCGTCCACTTCCAGGGCGCAGGCGGTCTTGAGGTCCGCGTCGAAGCCCCGGTCGACGGCCAGCTTGGCCAGGGCCAGCGAGGTCCGCCCCTTGGCCGCCACTTCCCCGGCCACTTTCCGGCACTCGGACATGAAGTCGGCCGCGGGAAAGACCCGGGCCACCAGGCCCATGGCCTTGGCCTCGGCCGCGTCCACCAGGCGCCCGGTGAGGCACATCTCCTTGGCGTTGCCTTTGCCCACCAGACGGGCCAGGCGCTGGGTGCCGCCGAAGCCGGGCATGATGCCCAGGTTGATCTCGGGCTGGCCGAATTTGGCGTTGTCCGCGGCGTAGATGAAGTCGCAGGCCATGGCCATCTCCAGGCCGCCGCCCAGGGCGAAGCCGTTGGCGCAGGCAATCACCGGCACTTTCAGGGCCTCCAGCTTGAAGCCGATTTCGTGAGCCCCCCGGGCGAATTCCCGGGCGGCCAGGGGGTCAAATTCCAGGAACCGGCTGATGTCCGCCCCGGCGATGAAGGCCCGGCCGGCGCCGGTGAGGAGGAGCACCCGGACCGCCGGGTCCTTCTCAATTAGCGCCAGGACGTCGGCGAACTCGGCGAGCATCTGCTGGTTCAGGGCGTTCAACTTCTCCGGACGGTTGAAGGTGACGGTGGCGATGCCGTCCTCCACCGCGAACAAGATGGTCTGGTAAGACATATGGGCTCCTTGAGTTAAGGTTTTGCTGTCCTGAAAAGTTCTAAGATTGGTGGCACAGGCTTCCAGCCTGTGCAGCACGGTAAAGCCTGCGGCTACCAAATGAGGCGGGCGGGGACGCCCGCCCTACCTAAAAGCCCGGCAGGGGCTCGCCCACTGCTTCCAGGCTCCCCGGCTGCCAGCGGGGCTGATCGTCCTTGTCGATGAGGCGGGCCCGGATGCCCTCCAGGTAGTCGGGGTGCTGCACCATAAAATGGGCCGCCAGGGCCTCCCGCTGAAAGACCTCGGACAGCGGCCGCCCCTCGTTGGCCCGGAGCAGATGCAAAGTTACCGCCAGGGCGGTGGGCGAGCGCTCCGCCAGGCGCTCCAGGGCCTCCCGGCACAGGTCGGATTCCGAGCGGCATTGCCGCAAGTCCGCCACGATCTCTCCCAGCGAGTTTTTCCCGGCAAAATGCGCCGCCACCCAGGCGTCCAGCTCCGGGTTGGCAGGAAGGTCTGCTGCGGCAAAGGCCGACAGGAATTCCCGGAGCTCGGCCAGGGCCCCGGCCTTCTGCCCCGGGAGCCTAATCGAGGTTTCCTCCAAGGCCGCCCTAAGCTCCGGCCACCGGTGGGACGGCGCCAGGTGGGTGGCCAACCCCAGGCGCACGCACTCGGCGCCCGCGCCCTCATAGCCGGTGAGGGCCAGGTACTCGGGGTAGCCCGTCGGGCAACTGGCGTGCAGCCAGCCGGTGGCGCCCACGTCCGGGAAAAAGCCGATGCGGGTCTCGGGCATGGCCATGCGGGTGTCCTCCCCGGCCACCACCAGGTCGGCGCCCGCGGTCAGGCCCAGGCCGCCCCCCATGGTGATGCCCTGGGCCAACGCCAGCACCGGTTTGGGAAATTCGTGGATGAGGAGGTCCAGGGCGTATTCCTCCCGGAAGAACCGGTCGTCCCGGAACACCCGGCCCTCCTTGACCGCGGCAGCCAGCTCCTTGAGGTCGCCCCCGGCGCAAAAGCCCCGGTCCCCGGCGCCCGCCAGCAGCACCAGCCGGACCCCCTCGTCCGCCCCGGCCTCCTCCAGGGCCCGGCGCAGGAGGCGCACCATCTCCAGGTTCATGGTGTTGAGGACCCGGGGGCGGTTGAGCACCAGGGCCAGGAGGCGGCCTCGGCGCTCTATCAGAACCGGGAGTTCATCTTGCGCAGCCATTTTTTTTGAGGAACCCAGGGCCAGTGGTTAAGTCTTAGTTTCCTGTTTTCTGTTTTCTGTTTCCTGTTTTCTGTTTCCTGTTTTTCATTTATGAGGCGGGAAAGCCGCCTTTTCTAATTTCCCTG
>JBGPBR010000344.1:0-2832 GCA_041481325.1 Desulfobaccia bacterium | reverse complement strand
ATTACGCCTTCCACGGCGGCGACTTCGGCGAAGAGCGGATTCAGAAACAGATCAAGGCGGCGGAGAAATTCGGCAGCAGCGGCTGGATGTTCTGGAACCCGCGCAACATCTACCCCAAAGGCGGCTTCACCAGCAACGTCGAGTAAAGGCCGGCCGTTGATTTTTCCAGGCCATCAATCTGGGGAAGGCCGACTCGCAGGTGAGAGTTAATCAAGAACTGACGATTAATATCTACCCCGGCCCCAGTCTCTCAGGCGGGCACCAGGCGGAGTGGACCAATTGCCAGGGTTCCTCCTGCACCGTATCCCTCCCGGGCAGCAGCTAATGGATGAGGTTCGTTTTGTCGGCATTGACCAAGTTTAGTAAAAATATTTTGGCAATTCTTTTGGTGGTCTTAATCTCCTTTATTTTGCTGGAGGGTCTGCTCAGAATCTTTCAGCCCATCGAATACCGGGTCAATGGCCATAAGCTCAAGTTGCCCCGGGACAAAAAATATCAGTTTACCAACAATAAAACCGACAAACTGGACCGGGTCATTGCCACCAGCAGGAACCACCTGGGCTTCCGGGGGGAGATGCCCCCGAAAAACTTTGCCGCCTATGTGACCATCGTGGCGGTGGGCGGCAGCACCACTGCCTGCGAAACTATCTCCGACGGTAAAACCTGGTGCGATATTTTGGCGGGAAAATTAACCGCCGAGTTAGGCCCGGTCTGGCTGGGCAATGCCGGTCTGGACGGAACCTCGACTTACGGCCACCTGGTCATGATGGAGGACTACCTGATCAAAATGAGGCCCAAGGTGGTCCTGTTTCTCGTCGGTGCCAATGATATCGGCTTGGGGGCTTATTCCGACCGGGACCTCGAGTTCATGAAGAAACCCGTCGCCGGCTTCATGGCTTACCTTATGGAAAGATTAATTAATGAAAGCGAGGTGTTGAACTATGCCATAAATTTGTACCGGTATGCCCAGGCCAAAAGGCTCGGGCTCATCCACCAGATCTTTGATTTTGCCAAGCTTCCGCCCACCGATATTCCCCAGGCAACCGTCGCGGCCCTGCTGCAATCCCATCAGGAAAGATACCTCAAGCCCTTCCAAGCGCGTTTGACCAGGTTGCTGGAGATCTCCCGGGAGAATTCCATTGAACCGGTATTGATTACCCAGCCCTCAGTCTTTGGGGAGGTTATCGACCCGGCTACCGGGGCGGATTTGGGGCGAGCCAGCACTTATGCGCTAAACGGCAAAACTCTCTGGCAACTGTTGAAACTTTATAACGACGCGGTGCGGACCACCGCCTTAAAGCAGGGAGTGCTGCTGATTGATTTGGCCAGGGAGATGCCGAAAAGCTCGGCATATTTTTACGATACCTATCATTTCAGTAATGCCGGATGTGTGCAGGTGGCGGCCATCCTCGCTAAAACCCTGGAGCCTTTTTTGGAAAAAAGCTATCATCAGTTGCAGGCGCCACGAGCCCGGCAGTGAAGGCGGTGAGTCCTGGTGCAGTGAGCCTGGGTCACCCCGCGGTCATCTGACACCTTTCCCTCATTCCCCCCTTTCGGCGCAGGGACTGTATTTCTGAATATCGAAGATGTAAAGGTAGGCGGAGAGGGCCGCCCTGACGGCGTCCCCGGCGGAAATATTATTCTGTTTGAAGGGGTCGTTGGTCACGTCGCCGGCGGCGAAGATGCCCGGCCTGGAGGTCTTGGCGTTAAGGTGATCGACCAGGATCTCGCCGGCCTGGTTGGTATCCACCAGATTCCGGACAAAATCGGAGTTGGGCACCGTGCCGATGGCCACAAAGACCCCGGTTACCGCCAATTCCTTCACTTCCCCGGACTCCAGGTCTCGGTAGCGCAATCCGGTGACGCTCTGCTCGCCCAAAATTTCCTGAACTTCCACATGGTTGCGGTGGTGCAATTTGGGCGACCCCAAGACCTTCTCCTGCAGGACCGGATCGCCCTTCAATTTGTCGCCGCGGGTCAGCAGGTAGATCTGCCGGGCATAGGGGATCAGATCGATCACCATTTCCAGGGCGGTGTTGCCGCCGCCCACCACGGCCACATCCTGGTCGGCGAAAAACGGCGCGTCGCAGGTGGAACAATAGGCCATGCCCCGGCCCGAAAAACGGTCTTCGCCGGGAATATTGAGGCGCCGGCGGCGGCCGCCGGTGGCCACGATCACAGTCTTGGACCAAAAGGTGCCGCCTTTAGCGGTACTCACCTCAAAGGTGCAGTCCGGAGCGGCCTTAACCGCCATGACCCTCTCGCCGGTTCTGATCTCCACCTCCTTTTGGGCCCGGACATGTTTCTCCAGCTTTGCCGCCAACTCCCTGCCGGTGATGGAGACTTCTCCCACCCAGTTTTCAATATTGGCGGAGACCAGGGATTGGCCGCCGAACTCGTCGACGATGATCAAGGTCTTCAGCTTCTTCCTGGCAGCATAGACCGCGGCGGCGGCCCCGGCCGGACCGCCGCCGATGATGATGGTGTCATAGGGCTCTCGACTCATGGAATTACCTGTCAAGAGGATAAAAGCCGGCCAATTTGCTGAAGATATGAAAAATATTTAAATTTAAATTAACGTTGATTATCCCGATGTCAAGGCGCAGCTGCCTGCCGCCAAGACGGAGAGGACGGCGGCGACTTGCACGGGTACCAGGGCCTAGCTTACAAGGCGACGCTGAAACTGTCTCGCCGGTGAAAGTCGGCCTGGGGGCCGGGGTGGCTCAAGGCCCAGTAGGTCGCCTCGCCCTCCGGCAGTTTGAGGACCGCGCTGATGCCCACCTCCAGGGCCTGATCGGCCGGGACGATCTTGGCCACATCGACCTTGAGGGT
>JBGPBR010000343.1:0-2839 GCA_041481325.1 Desulfobaccia bacterium | reverse complement strand
TGGCGCCGGGGTCGGGGGCGCGGCCGCAACTTGCTTTGCGGTTGCCGGGGAGGGCGAAGTCGGGGGCGCGGCCGCGGGCGAAGTTACCCCGGCCGGCTCTCCGCCGGGCTGAACCGGAGGCGCCTGCGGCTTTGCCACCCTCGCGGCCGGTGGTTTAGGATCCTGCAACCGGGCGGCGGGCGCCGGCGGCGGGGTCGCGGCCTGCTGGGTGGGCGCCGGCGGCGCCGCCTTTGCCTGGGCGGGCGCAGCCGGTTCAGCCGGCCGGCCTCCCTGGGATCGGGCCAGGGGGGCGGGAGGTTCCATCCCCAAGGCGGCCAGGGCCAGATCCACCTTCTCCGCCGCCCCGGCACTGCCCTCGGCTTCCTGCCAGAGGCGGCGCGCTTCCTCTATCCGGCCCTGCCGGCAGTATAGCAGGCCAAGATTGTTCCGGGCGGTCTTGTTGCCGGGGTCGTGGGCCAGGGCCTCCTGAAAACAGGCCTGGGCCTGGTCCCAGCGGCCGGCCAGATAATAGGAATAGCACAGGTTGTTTTTCAAGGCGGGATTGGCGCCGACGAGGCTCAAGGCCTCCTGGTACAACTTCTGGGCCCGGCTGAATTCCCCCAATTCCTCGTAATTCTGGGCCAGGGTATTGACGATCTTGAGATTATCCGGAGCCAGGGCGTAGGCCTCCTCCAACTCCTTCAAGGCCAACTGGGGCTGCCCCATCAGCCGGTAATAATGGGCGTTCCGGATCAGCCGGGCAGTGTCCCCGGAAGCCGGCCGGACCTGGCTGAAAAAAGTTTCGGTCTGCGGCTCCATGGCGCCGCCGGGCCCGCTGTGGGTGCAGCCGCTTCCCAAGACCAGCAACGCCCCCAGGAGCGCGGCGGCTCCCAGGGCCCGGGCTAGTCGCGCCTGGGCGGCTTGGTGGGAGGTGCTGCCAGACCCCGGCGGCTGGCCGGAGGTTCCTACGGCCGGCCGCGGTTCGCCGGGAATGATTCTCTCTGGGCCCTTGCCGAACATGGTCTCCCCCTCGGTTAGGGTTTCAGGTTGCACGATTGGGTCTCCCCCCCGGGTCCGGGATGCTCAGTAGGACGGGGTGGTCAGTTTCATCTCCAGCGCCTTCTTTTCCTCACCCTTGAAGGTCTTGTTGTAGCGCTCCATTTCGTTGGCCGCGGCCTTGGGCGAGAGCCCGGTGGGCGGGGTGCTGTCCAGGCCCGCCCGGGGGTAGACCACCTGCTGGGCGATGTTGTTGTGCACCGAGCGGCCGTAGTCCTGCTCCACGGTGGTGGGGGCGCAGGCCAGGACCGCCAGGAGCAGCGCCCCGGTCCCCAGGCCCAGGAGGACCCGGGCCGGACGGTTTTCGGTTTTCGGTTTTCGGTTTTCGGGTTTCATTTTCGCCTCTATCCGGGCAATACCGAGTTTCATGTCAATCCCCCCAAACCTGCTATTCCACCGACTGGCGGCCGAAGCCCGCGGGCAGCGGCGCCGCGGCCGGCACCGGGTCCTGCCGCGGTGGTTGTCCCTGGAGATAACCCAGCAGGTACTTCTCGAAGTCGGTGGGCTCGATGTACTTGTCGGTGGGCAACCGGGCCGCCCCCGGGGCCATGGGCTTTACCAGGTGGGGGATCACCAGCACCACCAGCTCCGTTTCGTTCTTCTGATATTCCGAGGAGCGGAACAAGGTCCCCAGGATGGGGATGTCGCCCAGGATGGGGAACTTGCTGATGATGTTGCGGTGGTTGTCGGAGATCAGCCCGGCAATGGCGAAGGTCTGGCCGTCTTTCACCTCCACGTTGGTGGTCAGGCGCCGGACCTTCAGACCCGGGACCGTGAAGCCCAGGGTGGTGAAGGCCACCCCGGCGGTGAAGTCCAGTTCCGAGACCTCGGGGGCCACCCGCATGGAGATCTTGCCGCCGTCCAGCACCGTGGGGGTGAAGTTGAGGCCCACCCCGAACTTCTTGTATTCGATGGTGATGGTGGAGCCCCCGCCCACGCCGCTCTGGGGCACCGGGATGGGGAACTCGCCGCCGGCCAGGAAGGTGGCCTCCTGGCCGCTGGTGGTCACCAGATTGGGCTCGGCCAGCACCCGGCCCAGGCCCTGCTGCTTCAAGACGTTGAAAAACAGGGTCCACAAGGCCCCCGCCCCCTTGAAGCCCGCGATGGCCGTGAGGTTGGTGCTCATGGTCTGGTTGAAGGTGGTGGAGGCGAAGGTGCGCACCAGGTTGGAGATGGAGGCCAGGTTGTTGAGCTGCATCACCCCGAACTCACCGCTCCGGGTCAGGACCACCATGTTCATGCCGATGCGGTCCAGGACGTTGCGGTTGATCTCCGCCAGGCGCACTTCCACCATCACCTGCTGCACCCCGCCCACGTGCAGGAGGTTGACCACCTTTTCCTTCTTGCCGCCGGCAAAGGGCAGGGCCAGAGAGAACGCGGTCTCCTGGGCCACCGGGCCCGAGACCTCTCCGGAGAGCACCACCGAGTCCCCGGCGGACTCCACCCCGATCTTTTCCTTGGGCAGGATCTGGTGGAGCTTCTCCTTGAGCAGCGAGACGTCGGCCTCCACCGTCACCAGGGCGGTGGTGAAGCGGTTCTTGCCCCAGATGCTCAGGTTGGTGACCCCCGGGGCCTGGGCGTTGACGTAGACTTCTTTTTCGGAAATGAGGATGAGGTCCGCGACCTCGGGGTCGGCCATGGAGATGCGGGTAATGGCGAACGGGGTCCGCAGGACCTTGGAGTGCCCCACCCGGAGGCGCAAGACCTGCTTGATCTCCTGGTCCTTGACCCGGTCCAGCAACTCCGAGGCCGGGGCCGGCCAGGCCAACCCCAAGACCAGTGCCACCCCCAGCAGCATCCACGC
>JBGPBR010000342.1:0-2841 GCA_041481325.1 Desulfobaccia bacterium | reverse complement strand
CCGGGGCACGTGGACTTCACCATCGAAGTGGAGCGCTCGCTCCGGGTGCTGGACGGCGCCATCGGGGTCTTCGACGCGGTGAGCGGGGTGGAGCCCCAGTCGGAGACCGTCTGGCACCAGGCCGACCGGTACCGGGTCCCCAAGCTGGCCTTCATCAACAAGATGGACCGGATGGGGGCGAATTTCTGGGCCGCGGTGGAATCCCTGCGGGAAAAGCTGGGGGCCCACCCCCTGGTGCTCACCATCCCCTGGGGGGAGGAGGACCGGTTCCAGGGAGTCATCGATCTCCTTAATCTCAAGGCCATCAGGTGGCGGGACGAGACCTTGGGAGTGGAATTCGAAGAGCTGGCAATCCCCGCCGATTACCAGGCCAAGGCCGCCCGGGCCCGGGAGAACCTGGTGGAGGCCCTGGGCGAAGTGGACGACGACGTGATGGAGTCCTACCTGGCGGAAAAGGAAATGTCCGTCGAGGAACTCAAGTCCGGCATCCACCGGGCCGCGGTGGCTTTGAAGGGAGTGCCCACCTTCTGCGGCTCCGCCCTCCGGAACAAGGGGGTCCAACCCCTGCTGGACGGCATCAAGGATTTTCTCCCCAACCCCGCGGAGGTGCCGCCCATCACCGGCCAGCACCCCCAGACCGGGGTCACGGAGACCCGGCCGCCCCGGGACGACGCCCCGTTGAGCGCCCTGGCCTTCAAGATCATGGTGGACCAGAGCCAGCGCCTCACCTACGTGCGCCTCTACTCCGGGACCCTGAAGTTCGGCCAGGAAGTCTACAACCCCATCAAGCAGACCACGGAAAAGGTGGCCCGCATCCTGAGGATGCACGCCAACAAGCGGGAGCCCCTGGAAGAGGCCCACTCCGGCAGCATCGTGGCGCTCTTGGGCCTCAAGGCCACCACCACCGGCGACACCCTGTGCGCCCGGGGCCAGCCCATCATCCTGGAGCCCATTTCTTCCTACTTGCCGGTGATTTCGCTGGCCATCGAGCCCCTGACCCGGGACGACCAGGAAAGGCTGGGTCCGGCCCTGACCCGGGTGAGCGAAGAAGACCCCAGCCTCCGGATCCACACCGATGAAGACACCGGCCAGACGCTGCTCTCCGGCATGGGGGAGCTGCACCTGGAGGTGATCATCCACCGCCTGGAACGGGAGTTCAACGTCCGTCTGCGGGCGGGGCGCCCCCAGGTGGTGTACCGGGAGACCATCGCCGGCCGGACCACGGAAACCGGGGTCTTCGACCGGGAACTGGCCGGCCGGTCCCACTTCGCGGCGCTTACCCTCGCCATCTCCCCCAGGCCCAGGGGCTCCGGCAACACCTTCACGGCCCTGCTTCCCGAAGGACATCCGGCCCAGGCCTTCGTGCCGTTGATCTCCCAGGCGGTCCGGGAGGCCCTGGACGGCGGCCCGGTCTACGGCCACCCCGCGGTGGACATCGCCGTGGGCCTGCTGGACGCCCTGCTCAAGGAAGGCCAGTCCTCGGAGATGGCCTGCCGCATCGCCGCCATGACCGCCTTGAAACAGGGTCTCAACCAGGCCCAGCCGATACTGCTGGAGCCCATCATGAAGGTGGAGATCATCAGCCCCGAGGAGTTCACCGGAGAGGTCATGGGGGACCTGGCGGCCCGCAAAGGCAAGGTGGAGCAGCTGCTGGCCAAGGGCCCGGTGCGCCTGGTCAGCGGCACCGCCCCCCTGGCCGAGATGTTCGGCTACGCCACCCAGCTGCGGTCCCTGACCCAGGGCCGGGGCACCTTCACCCTGCAGTTCGACCACTACGGCTATGTGGAGAGGTAGCTGTCAGCTTTCAGCGGCCAGCTAAGCATCTGATTTCTTAATTAGGGACGTAGGCCATGAACTATAAGATCAATTTCGAGTCTGTTCCTTGGGCGCTTCCCATGGAAGGTGTTCGTCATAAGGTTGCAAAGCAAGGTGGGAGACAATTACGCTTCGTTGAATACACCCAAGCTATGCATGCCCATTGGTGTGAGAAGGGTCATATCGGCTATGTTCTTGAGGGGCAAATGGAAATCCGCTTTGATAATGAGGTAATCGTATACAATCCAGGAGATGGGATCTTCATTCCCTCAGGCAAGGAGCATAAGCATATGGGAAGAGTTCTTTCAGATTTCGTAAGGGTAGTATTCGTAGAGGATGCCTAAATTTCCATCGTAACATCGACCCGCCGGGTCGCACTTTTGGTATATAAACGTGTCACTTGCTGATTACTCATGAATAATTTCAAGGGATCAAGGAGATATTGCCGATGGCCATCGAACAAACTTTATCCCTGATCAAACCCGACGGGGTGGCCCGCGGCCTCATCGGCGAGGTCATCGGCCGCTTTGAGAAACACGCCCTTAAGATTAAGGCCATGAAGATGGTGCATCTCACCAAGGCCCAGGCCCAGCAATTCTATGCAGTGCATCAAGAACGGCCTTTCTACGACAGCCTCACCAGCTTCATGAGCTCCGGCCCCATCGTCGCCTTGATCCTGGAGGGGAACAACGCCATCCAGATGAACCGGGACCTCATGGGGGCCACCGACTACCGCCAGGCCGCCCCCGGCACCATCCGGGCCGACTTCGCCCGGGACATTGAAGCCAATATCGTCCACGGCTCCGACAGCCTGGAGAACGCCGCCATGGAGATCGCCTTCTTCTTCAACGCCCTGGAACGGGTGTGATACCAAGTTGCGACCATACAGGTAATCCATCTTTTTCTTTTGTAGGGGCGGACCCATGTGTCCGCCCACAAGAGGGCGCACCCGCAGGTGCGCCCCTACAACAGCTTTTCTTACTCCTATGAGCGCAACTTGGTATAAGCCTATCCCGTCTCAAATCT
>JBGPBR010000341.1:0-2844 GCA_041481325.1 Desulfobaccia bacterium | reverse complement strand
CGCCCCAGCGGCGGGCGGGTCGGCCGCTCTTTTCATGCCTTACGGGTGGGCCAACGGCCCATGAGGAACTGTTCCGAAAAGTTTTGAGTTTTGAGTTTTGAGAATAGAGTTGAAAATGTAGGGTGGGCCCGGCCCACCATTGCCTTGCCCAAGCGCAGCTTGGAAACGAATGATAGTTGCGGAGATTTTATGGAACACCCGCCCCTACCGACCGTTTTCCCGTTAACTTCTCCCCGAGGACCGACGCCCCCACCTCTTTAGGCTTGAAGTTTCCGGCATTTCTGGAATAATAGTTCTGATACTCCCTTTAGGATTTCTCTAAAATTGCCTCTATTTCGGGACCATGTCGAATTCCGCCAAAACCGGTATAAGCAAAATCGGCCCTTGCCTTGATTCCCCGGGGCGTCCCGGGACCCGCCGTCCCGGGCCCGGGGTCCGGTTGGCCGCGGTTTGGACGGGCTGGTGCTTTTTGGCGGTGCTTTTCGGTCTGGCGGGCTGCAACTCCGAGGTCGGCAGCCGCCCCTTGAGCGTGGCGGGCTCCACCTCGGTGCAGCCCTTTGCGGAAAAACTGGCGGAAATTTACATGCACGACCATCCCGGGTGCCGCATCGACGTGCAGGGCGGCGGCTCCAGCGCCGGCATCTACGCCGCGGAGCACGGCGCCGCCGACCTGGGGGCGTCATCCCGGGAACTGGTGGACAAAGAAAAGACCCTCGTCCAGATTGCCATCGCCCACGACGGCATCGCGGTCATTGTCCACCCCGCCAATCCCTTGACCAACCTCACCGTGGAGCAAATCCGCCAGATCTTCATCGGGGCCTTGATCAACTGGCAGGTCTTCGGCTTGCCCCCCCATGCCATCGACGCCATCACCCGGGAGGAAGGCTCCGGCACCCGGGAAGCCTTCGAACAACTGGTCATGGCCAAGCATGAAATCACTCCCACCGCCCTGGTGCAGGATTCCAACGGCTCGGTGCGGGAAATCGTGGCCGGCGATCCTTATGCCATCGGCTACATCTCCGCCGGCCTGGTGGACGACCGGGTAAAAGCCGTGGCCATCGACGGCGTCATGTCCACCGCGGACAACATCAAAGGCCACCGGTATAAACTGGTGCGGCGGTTTCTCCTGGTGAGCCGCACCGCCCCCGAAGGCCGGTGCAAGGACTTCGTCGACTTCGTCTTGGGCGCCGAGGGGCAAAAGGTCCTGGAAAAAGAAGGTCTGGTGGGAGTCAAGTGATGCAGCGGGAAAAATTCATCGAACGGGTGCTGCTGCTCCTGGCCCTGTCCTCCGTTACCTCGCTGGCCCTCATCACTTTTTTCATCTTCTGGGAGGGCCTGCCGCTCATCTACCATACCGGCCTGGGGAACTTCATCGCCTCGGCGCACTGGGCCCCCACCAAGGGCCATTTCGGCATCCTGGCCATGATCGTCTCCTCCATCCTGGTCACCCTGGGGGCCCTGGTCCTGGGGGTGCCCCTGGGTTTGAGCTGCGCCATCGTGCTGGCGGAGTTTTCCCCCCGGCCTTTGAAACTGGTGCTGAAACCCGCCCTGGAGCTCCTGGCCGGCATCCCCTCGGTGGTTTACGGCTTCCTGGGGGTGGTCTGGCTGGTGCCCCTGATCCGCAATTATTTAGGCGGTCCCGGCCTGTCTTTGCTGGCCGCCGCGGTGATCCTGGGCATCATGATCCTGCCCACGGTCATCAGCATTTCCATCGACGCCCTGAGTGCGGTGCCGGACCTGTACCGGGAAGGCTCCATCGCCCTGGGGGCCACCCTGTGGCAGACGGTGCGCCGGGTGGTGCTGCCGGCCGCCTCCAGCGGCATCATCACCGCGGTCATCCTGGGGATGGGCCGGGCCATCGGCGAGACCATGGCGGTGATCATGGTGGCCGGCAACGCCCTACAACTCCCCACCTCCATCCTGGCCCCGGTGCGCACCCTTACCAGCAATATCGCCCTGGAATTGGGCTACGCCTCCGGCCGCCACCGGGAGGCCCTGTTCGCCACCGGCATCGTGCTCTTCATCATCATCATGGTTCTCAACCTGAGCGCCACCTTCATCGCCCGGCGGAGGTAGAGAGCCCGTGCGTCTTTCTCCGCCACTGGTGCAACGCCTGGTCAAGGCCCTGCTCTGGGCGTTTACCGGTTTCACCCTGCTCATCCTGGTTTTCATCATCGTGGATATTTCCGTGAAGGGCCTGCCCCAGGTGACCCCGGCGTTTCTGTCCTCCGAGCCGGTGGACATGGGCCGCCACGGCGGCATTTTTTCCACCATCGTGGCCACCGCCTACATCACGCTCCTGGCCATCCTGCTGGCCTCGCCCCTGGGGGTGGGCACCGCCATCTATCTCACGGAATACACCCGGGAATCCTGGGTCACCCGCTTCATCCGGTTCGGCTCCGAATGTCTGGCCGGGGTGCCGTCCATCATCCTGGGGCTGTTCGGCTTCGTCCTCTTCGTGTTAAAGCTGGGCTTCGGCTGGTCGGTGCTCTCCGGCGCCCTGACCCTGGCCATCATGGTGCTGCCCATCATCATCCGCACCTCGGAGGAGGCCATCAAGGCGGTGCCCCAGGAGTACCGCCAGGCCTGCTTTTCCCTGGGGATGAGCCAGTGGCAGACGGTGACCCGCATCGTGCTGCCCAGCGCCCTGCCCGGGATTACCACCGGCATCATGCTGAGCGTGGGCCGGTCCCTGGGGGAGACCGCGGTGCTGCTCTTCACCGCCGGGGCGGCGCTGCGCACCCCGGTGTCGGTCTTCGACTCCGGGCGCACCATGGCGGTGCACTTTTATATCCTGGCCCGGGAAGGCCTCTCCATGCCCAACGCCTACGGCACCGCCGCGGT
>JBGPBR010000340.1:0-2873 GCA_041481325.1 Desulfobaccia bacterium | reverse complement strand
TCCGGTAGCTTTGGTTAGCTTCAGCCATGGGTAACCTCCTCGTAATCAGGCAAGATGCCTTACTTGCTATATTATCAAGTTTCTATTTAGTAGTTAAAATGACATTTGAAGTAACTTCATT
Source organism: Desulfobaccia bacterium (assembly GCA_041481325.1). Lineage (GTDB taxonomy): Bacteria > Desulfobacterota > Desulfobaccia > Desulfobaccales > 0-14-0-80-60-11 > DASWLF01. Next base: position 2,752 of record JBGPBR010000340.1, on the reverse strand, counting down.
GCCCCCCTTTTCTAAAGGGGGGCAGGGGGGATGATGATGCATCGGATAATCCCCCTAAATCCCAGTAGTATCCGGCAACAAAATTGCATAAGAAGCTTACAGAAATCTCCTATTAGGCTTTAGAGCATTGTAGTTTTAATGATATCAAGATGTTATACCGATGCAACCCAATACCCTCTCCCCTGCGAGGGGAGAGGGCTAGGGTGAGGGGTGGCTTCATCGACTGCCCACGCCCCACGTCATGCTACTTCTGAAACACCACACTAGAACTTAACTTGGCGATTTATTTGGTCCCTGCCGCCCACTTAACGGCGTTCGCCATCCGGAGCAGGGTCTTGGCCTTCCCCAGGATGCTGCTGATTTCATAAAGTCCCGGGGACGCCGTCTTGCCGGTCAAGGCCACCCGCACCGGCTGGGCCACGTCCTTCATCTTGCGGCCGGTCTCTGCCGCCAGGCCGGTAAAAAGTTGAGCCAGGGCCTCCTGGGAAATGGGGTCGGGGAGGGCCTCCAGGCGGCGCGACGCCTCCTGAAGCATGGGCACATTTTCCCGGGTGAGGAACTTAGTGGCGGCTTTGTCGTCGTAGGGCCGGGGGTCCTGGAAATAAAAGCGGGCCATCTGAGCCATTTCCACCAGGGTCTTGGCCCGGGCGCTGAGGGTGGCGGCCACCTTGGCCACGTATGCCTGATCCGGGTCAGTAACTCCCAAGGTCTTGGCCAGAAAGGGCGTCAGGGCCCGGGCCAGCTCCGGCGGCGGCATTTCCTTGAGATAGTGGCTGTTGAGCCACAAGAGCTTTTCTTCGTCGAAGACCCCCGGGGAGGTGGTGACGTGCTCCAGGGTGAAGTACTCAATCAATTCCTCCCGGGAGAAGATCTCCTGGTCGCCGTGGGACCAGCCCAGGCGGGCCAGGTAGTTCACCAGGGCCTGGGGCAGAAAACCCTGCTCCCGATAGGCCAGGACGGAAAGGGCCCCGTGGCGCTTGGAGAGCTTGGCCCGGTCCTTGCCCAGCATCAGGGGCATGTGGGCGAACAATGGCAGCTCGGCCCCCAGGGCCCGGTAAATGACCAGTTGCCGGGGAGTGTTGGGGATGTGGTCCTCGCCCCGGATGACCTGGGTGACCCCCATGGTGATGTCATCCACCACCACCGCGAAGTTATAGGTGGGGACGCCGTCGGCCCGCTGCAGCACCAGATCGTCCAACTCCTGGTTGTCGAAGGCGATGGGGCCCTTGATGCCGTCCCGCCAGTGGGTGACCCCGGTCAAGGGGGTTTTGAAGCGCACCACCGTGTCCGGTCCCCGGGCGAGGCCCCGTTCCCGGCAGCGGCCGTCGTACTTGGGTTTGTCCCCCCGGGCCAGGGCGGCCTGACGCCGGGCTTCCAGTTCCCCCGGGGGGCAGTTGCAGTAATAGGCGGCGCCTCCAGCCAGCAGGCGGTCGATGTAGTCCTGGTATATGGGGCCCCTTTCCGACTGGCGGTAAGGTCCTTCGTCCCAATCAAGCCCCAGCCACCTCATGGCCGCCAGGATCTCCTCCACGAACTCTTCCCGGGAGCGCTCCCGGTCGGTGTCTTCGATGCGCAGGATGAAGACCCCCTCAAAATGCCGGGCAATGAGCCAGTTGAACAGGGCGGTGTGGGCGCCGCCCAGGTGCAGCGAGCCGGTGGGGCTGGGGGAAAAACGGGTGCGAACTTCTTTCATTATCGGTCTTTCAGACTAAGCCTCTTTTTTACCATAATTTCCCCCCCAAGGCCAGGGTTTTCCAAGACTCCGCCAGAGTCAAGGCCACAACCACGAAGCCTGACAAAGCCCCCTTATCTAACAGTCGCTCATGAGAGGCTTACGGCCTACCCTTAAATTATGAAAAGTCAGGTGGCGCGGTCCTCCGTTCCCGGTGCCTTCCTGGATTGACGGTGCGCAGTGCGCACCCTGCGGAGGAACTTTCCGGAACAGTCGCTCCTGAGCCGTTGGCTCACTCCAAAACCATGAAAAGTCGGTAACTTATTGGTGCGTAAGACGCACCCTACGCCAACTTTTCCAAGCAGTTTCTCATGGGCCGTTGGCCCACCCGTAAGGCATAAAAAGGGCGGCCGTCCCGCCCGCCGCTGGTGCGCGGTGCGCACCCTACATTAACCTTGAACTTTAACCCTTGAACTTTGAACTTTTCAGGTCAGACAATGGGCCCATCTGGAGGTGCAGTAGTAATTGGTAATCAGGCCGCCGGAGACCGGGTGCTTTATCTGAGGAGGTTTTTGCCTAGCTGCCATGAGAAACCCATATTTGTGGAAAGAATCGCCTCGGGCCCATACTGGATAATTGCCGGATGCCTCAATATTTACTATATATTAAGGATAAATCTAAGACCAGCGCCCTGGGGGAGAAATCCCACCGCCGCGGCATTGGCGCCTCTCGGTCCGGGGCGCCGCCGGTTTCGGCCGCCGGGGCGGGGTCGCTTCGCCCTTTTGGCAAACAGGAAGGAAGGCTCTCCTATGACCACCGTCGATACCGCTCCCGCCTCCAACTTCATCCGCAATATCATCATGGATGACCTGCAGGCGGGCAAAAACCAGGGGCGGGTGATCACCCGGTTTCCGCCCGAGCCCAACGGCTACCTGCACATCGGCCACGCCAAGTCCATCTGCCTCAATTTCGGGCTGTCCCAGGAATTCGGCGGACTCTGCAACCTGCGCTTCGACGACACCAATCCCACCAAGGAAGAAGTGGAGTACGTGGAGTCCATCAAGGATAACGTGCGCTGGC
>JBGPBR010000339.1:0-2881 GCA_041481325.1 Desulfobaccia bacterium | reverse complement strand
GTGGATTTGGTCATCGATTACGAGCACCAGTCCCTCCAGGGAGAACGGGCTCCGGCCGCGGGCTGGATCAAGCACCTGGAAGCCCGGGCCGACGGCCTCTGGGCCCGGGTGGAGTGGACGGCCCAGGCCCGGGAGTACCTGACGAACCGGGAGTACCGTTACTTTTCCCCGGTGCTGGGCCTGGACCCGGAAAGTCGGAAACCCACCGTTCTCATGCAGCTGGGGTTGACCAAAGTGCCGGCCATCAAGTCCCTGCCGCCCCTGGTGGCCAAGGTGGGAGGCGCAGCCCCGGAGGCCGCGGTGGGCCAAGAGGAGGAAGGCGAGACCATGGAAGAACTTAAATGCCTGGTGGGGCTTAACCCCGAGGCGGGTGAAGATGAGGTTGGGGCCCGGGTCCTGGAGGTGTTCCGGGAACTGGCCGCGGCCCTGGATCTCGAGGGGGAGGCGCGGGCCGATTGCTGGTTGGGGGCCCTGGAAGCCTTGAAAGCCGGGGCCCGGCGGCTCCCCCAGGTTCAGGAGGAACTCGAGGTTTTGAAAGAGCGCCTGGCCCGGGAGACCGCGGACCGGGTGGTAGAGGAAGCTCTGAAAGCCGGGAAAGTGGCCCCGGCCCAAAAAGATTGGGCCCTGGAATATTACCGCCTGGATCCCGAGGGGTTCCGGAGTTACCTGGCCAGGGCTCCCAAGGTGGTTCCCGCGGGGGAAGTTTTGCAGTTTCTTCAGGAGGACCAGCCGGGCCACCTGCTGCCGGAGGAACTGGCCCTGTGCCGGTCCCTGAACCTGGCGCCGGACGAATATCTGCAGGCCAAGGCCCGGATGGGGTAGGCGCGGCGGGGCGGATTGCCTCCCGAACCGTCCTGGACGGCAACCGGGAGGGGCAGCAAGGTTTGGACATTTGCAACCCAATAAATGCGGAGGTGAAACAAGATGGCAGGATTAACCCGTGACCGGGCTACGGCTTACCGGGATGGCATCGAGGTGGAATACCCGGTGGCGGCGGCTACCAAGATTTACGCCGGCTCCATGGTGTGCGTTAACGGCAGCGGCTTCGCGGCTCCGGCGGCGGATACCAGCGGCTACCGGTTCGTGGGCGTGGCCCTGGAGCAGTTGGACAACGGCTCCGGAGCCAACGGCGACCGATTGGTGAGGGTGCGGCGCTCCGGAGTTTTCGAGTTCGACGCCGCCTCCATCACCCAGGCCATGGTGGGCAGCCCCATGTACGCGGCGGACGACCATACCTTCGACGACGCCGCGGGCCCCACCAACGACATCAAAGTGGGGGTTTTGGTCAAATACGTGTCCGCCACCAAAGGCTGGATCGACATCTCCAGCTAAACGAAGGAGCAGAGCATGATTATCAATGCCGAAGGATTGGCCAGACTCTACACGGCTTTCAACGCGGTGTTCAACGCGGCCTTCCAGGAGACCCAAACCTGGTTTGAGCGGGTGGCCATGACCGTGCCGGCCGGCACCCGGATCATGGATTATAAGTTCCTGCTGGATTTTCCCATGGTGCGGGAGTGGCTGGGGGACCGGCAGATCAGCAGCCTCGAACCCAAGGCCTACCAGGTGGAGACCAAGGACTGGGAAGCCACTATCGAAGTGGAGCGCAACGACATCGAAGACGACCAACTGGGGTTTTACAACCCCATCGTGGCGGCCCTGGCCCAGGAAGCCAGGAAGCACCCGGAGCGACTCATCGCGGAGATGATGAACGGTGGGTTTGCCACGGTCTGCTACGACGGCCGGAACTTTTTTACCACGGACCACCCGGTAGGGGAAGGGACCGCCTCCAACTATGGCGGCGGGGCCGGCACCCCCTGGTTCCTGCTGGACACGGCCCGGGCCATCAAGCCCTTTATCTTCCAACTGCGGCGGGGGGTCCAACTGGTGCGCATGGACCGGGAGGATAACGAACACGCCTTCATGCGGAAGAAGTACCGCTACGGGGTGGATTACCGGGGGGCGGCGGCTTACGGGCTCTGGCAGTTGGCTTACGCCTGCAAGGAGACCCTGAACGCCACCAACTACGCCGCGGCCCGCACCGCCATGATGTCGCTGACCAACAGCGAGGGCCGGCCCCTGGGGGTCAAGCCCAGCCTGCTGCTGGTGCCGCCCACCCTGGAAGCCCAGGCCCGGGAGATCCTGCAGTCCCAGTTCATCATCGGGGACCCCAACGCCGGCGGCACCAAGTCCAACATCTGGCAGGGGACCGCGGACCTCCTGGTGGTGCCGGAACTGGTTTAGGACGGTTTTCAGTTTTCGGTAAAAGAAAACGAAACCCGGGCTTTTGGAAAAGTGAATCATTGACCAACCCTGGAGGCGGCCCCGGCCGCCTCCAGGGGGCAGGGAGAAAGCATGGCTTGGTTTGGCGGCTTCACGCTGGAAACTTACAACCGGATCCCGGGGGGCTACGAAGTGGTGACGGTGGGCGCCGCGGTGACGGGGCTCTCGAGCGACAAGATCAATCCCCTCACCGGTCCTTACGCCCGCATGTCGGCCCGGGCGGCCCTGGTCTCTTTGGAGAGCGGCGACCTCCGCTTCCGCATCGACGGGGGCCAGCCCACCGCGGCCAACGGCCATTACCTGGTCAGCGGCGACACCCTGGTGGTCACCGGCACCCAGGCCCTGCAACAATTTCAGGCCATCAGGGCCGTGGACACCGACGGGATTTTGCGGGTGACGTATTTTTATTAACCGGTCTTCGGGCGCCCATGGGCACCCAGAGTGAATTGGGTGGTGCTTAGGTAGCCGCAGGCTTTACCGTGAAGGTCCAAAACCCCCTAAATCACCCTTTTGCAAAGGGGGACATAAAACCCCCCTTTAATAAAGGGGGGTAGGGGGGATTTTTCATCCCCGCGGGTGAGACAAGCTTTTGGTTCAT
>JBGPBR010000338.1:0-2889 GCA_041481325.1 Desulfobaccia bacterium | reverse complement strand
TAGATGGAGACCGCCTTGCCCAGCATGGCCTCGGTGATGGACTTGTCGGTGCCCACCGGGCCCTTGTTGATGTAGCGGTCGCTCAGGCCGTAGGTGGCCACCAGCTCCATCCGTTGGCGCTTCTCGTCCAGCAGGCGCACCGCCGCGGCCTTGATGTCCAGGGCGTTGGTGGCGGTCTTCACCAGGAGCTGCAGCACTTTCTTGACGTCCAGGGCGGAGTTCACCGCCTTGGAGACCTCCAACAGGCCTTTGAGGAAGTTAAACTCCTTGGTGCGGGCTTCGTACATCTTGGCGTTGCTGATGGCCTGGGCCCCCAGATCCGCCACGGCGCAGGCGAAGTCCACTTCTTCCATGGTGAATTCCCGGGGCTGGCCGGTTACCAGGCGCATGACCCCGATGACTTGGCCCTTGGCCACCATGGGGACGACCAGCATGGTGGCGATCCCTTCCTCTTTAGCCTGCTCGGGATACTGAAGCCGGGAGTCGGTGGCCGCGTCGTAAATGGCCACCGGTCTGCCGCTCAGGGCCTCGGCGATGCTCCGGTCCAGGTCCACCGTTCCCTTCTTGAGGTAGTTGTCGCTCAGGCCGTAGGCGGCCACCAGCTCCAGGGTGTTGGTCTTGGGATTGACCAGACGGATGGTGGCGCCTTTGAGATTCATGGCCCCGCAGACCTGGCGCACAATCTGATCCAGAATTTCATCCACCGCCAGGGTGGAGCCCAGAACTTTACTGATCTCCTGAAAACTGCGGAGGTACATCCTTTCCTTAGACGGCGTCATCTCCGGCCCTCCCTTTTAAAATCATCATCAAAGATGAGAATCTTGGTTGGCTGAATGTTTACGAGGTTGTTCCCCGTAAATGTTACTATCATCCGGCCTTCATGCTTGGCACGGTTTTGTTGGGTGCCTGAAATCATATCACCTTTGGGCTCGCTAAGAAACGGGAAAAGATGGCCTTGACGGGGAAGGCATCCCTCCGCCCTTCGACGCCGGGGGCGTTGCCGAATCCGGCGGGTTGCACCTGGCCCTACTTTTTACCTTTGCCGGATGGTCTTAAAGATAAGTATCTTTTGGCCGGCGGCAATATGGGGGGCGAAGGCTCTCGGGTTCAGGTCCGAATAACTTCTTCAGTGGCCCCGGCGTCCCGCCGGGGCGGGCGCACGCTTAAGCCTGCGGCTACCGGCTTGGCGCCACCGCCGCGGCGGTTGTAGGGGTGATGCCGGATTTCCGTGTCATCTTTTGCCCTTAGACGTGATTTTTGGTATAAAGAATAGATGAAATTCGAAGCCCTGTATTTCAAGGACCGTCTCACCGTGGTCAATCCCGAGGGCGCCATCGGGGTGGTGACCCTGTGGTCCAAGGTCGACTACGTCATGGAGCGGTTCCGCCAGGCCGGGGTGGACCTGAACCCATCGAGCAGCCCCATTGCGGTCTTTGGCAACCTGTACGGCAACGGCCTCCGGGAGATGTTGAGAAATTTGCTGTACAATCCGCAGATTCAGGTGCTGTTTGTTTGTGGGAATGACAGGTCTGGATCAGCTTCCGAATTAACTAGTTTTTTTAATGGTGACTTATATCCGGTAGATTCTAATTTGGTTCGTTATAAGAGCCCTCCCGGCATTGAAAAGGTCTCAATTTTGCAAATAGGGAGCACAAATCGCCTTATCGATGATTTGATAAGACCAGAGCATTTCAAGTTTTACCCGGATTTTCCGGAAGTGAAATTAATGTGGCCGTTTTTGCCGGACCCCTTAGAAGAAGAATTCGTTGGCAATATAATAGATGATTTCGATTACGCTATTCATACACCCAAAGCCGTTTGCGAAAATGACCGCAAGATAATTCCGCTTCCTGAAGTAGAAGTTCAATATTTTCCCTCAAATCCCCGGGGGCATTTGGCGGTGCGGGAGAATATAACGGATGCATGGAGAGAAGTTTTATATCTCCTCACGCGTTTTGGTCATCGTGTAACCTTGAAGAAAGGGGAGCGTCTAGAACTACAGCACGTCAAGGTGGTGGTGGAAAAGCCCCGGTTTGAGGCCGACGACAAACTTCAGGCCGTCAATCTGGAACCCTGGCGGCTTCGACTTTACCAAGAGGACATACTTAAGGGCGAACTACGCCCCGACGAAACCTATAATTACGGCCACCGTCTGCGCCAGTATTTCGGCCTGGACATCCTGGCAGCCTGCGCCGAGCGGCTGAAACGCGACTCCGAAGACCGCAAGTCTTACGTAACCCTCTGGGACAACCCCCGGGACCTGGGCCGGGTGGAAGGCCGCCCCTGCCTGGTTTCTCTGTATTTCCGGAAATTCGATAATAAATTGACCCTGAGCGCCACCTTCCGCACCCACAATGCCTTGGATGCCTATCCCATGAACCTTTACGGCCTTATGGCCATCCAGGGCTGGGTGGCGAAAGAGGCCGGGCTAGCCCCCGGGGCCCTGGTGGTCATCAGCCACTCCCTGGGCCTGGACCCCAAGGAGCTGGACCGAGCCATGCTGATCATCGGCAAGCGGCGGTTCAAGGTGCGCCTGGACCCTATGGGATATTTCCGGATCACCATAGATGACAACGAAATCCTGGTGGAACACCGTCATGAAGATACAACCTTGAAAGAATACCGGGGCAAGAAGGCCGAGAGGTTGCAGCATGAAATCGCCCGGGATGTGGCCCTCTCTGACATCAACCACGCCATCTATCTGGGGCGGCAGCTGGCCCGGGCGGAGGCGGCCTTGAAGGCAGGGCGGGAGTTTGTGCAGGAGTGAAGTTCATTAAAAATAAAGGGGTAAGAAAATTGGATGATAAACGTTTCTGTATAGAATGGGAAGGGCCTTTTTCTTTTGATAATATTGATAAATTAAATAAAGAATGGGATTATGGAGTTTAT
>JBGPBR010000337.1:0-2895 GCA_041481325.1 Desulfobaccia bacterium | reverse complement strand
CACGTTTTCCTCCAGCATGGTGGAGCCGAAGTCGTCGCCCCCGAAGGCGAGCGCCACCTGGGCCACCTTGGGCCCCTGGGTCACCCAGGAGACCTGGATATGGGGCACGTTGTCCAGCACCAGGCGGGAGACGGCCAGGGTGCGCAAATACTCCACCGCCCCCAGGGCCTCGCCCGCCAGGTCGGTGCCCCCCGGCTGGTAGGTCCAGGGGATGAAGGCGGTGAAGCCCCCGGTTTCATCCTGCAGTTCCCGAATCTTCACCAGGTGTTCAAGCCTCTCCTCCCGGGTCTCCAGGTGCCCGAACATCATGGTGGCGCTGGTGAAGAGCCCCAGCCGCTGGGCCGCGGCCATGACCGCCAGCCACTGGGCGCTGGTGCACTTGTTAGGGGAAATCAAAGCCCGCACCCGGTCCACCAGGATCTCCGCCCCGCCGCCGGGGATGGAGCTCAGGCCGGCGGCCATCAGACGCCGGAGAAGGTCCTCCAGGCTCAGGCCGTTTTGCCGGGACAGGTAATAAATCTCCGGGGGCGAAAACCCGTGGACCGAAAGGCCGCGAGCCCGGATGAAGCCCACCAGCTCCTCGTAATAATCCAGGGCCAGCCCGGGGTTAAGGCCGCCCTGGAGCAGGACCCCGCTGCCGCCATGGGCCTTCAGTTCCGCGAGCTTGTCCGCCAGCTCGCCCCAGCCCAGCACGTAGCCGTCCGCCGCCCCGGGGGGGCGGTAAAAGGCGCAGAAGCGGCAGCCGGAGACGCAGATGTTGGTGAAGTTGATGTTGCGGTCGATGACGTAGGTGACCCGGCGGCCCGGGTTCAGGCGCCGGCGCACCCGGTCCGCGGCCTCACCCAGGCTGAGGAGGTCCAGGTCCCACAATCGGCGGGCCTCGTCTAAACCCAGGCGGTTTCCTTCAGTTAACAGCTTGTCCATAGAGCAACAAGGTGTCCAAGCGAAGCTTGGACGGATAATTTTCATTCCCAAGCGGAGCTTGGGAACGAGCATTAAATCCTTATAGGGCGGCCTGTGGCCGCCGACTCGGCGTGCACAGCACGCCCTATACTGACTACTGGCCGCTGACCACTGAATACAACGTATCCCGCTCCACCGGCTCGCAGCCCGCCTCCCGGATCAGGGCCCGGAGCTGCGGCCGGGTCAGGCCCTGGGGGGTCTGGGCCCCGGCCATGTGGGTGATGCGCTCTTCCATGACGGTGCCGTCCACGTCGTCCACCCCGAAGCACAGGGAAATCTGGGCCAGCTTGGGCCCCAGCATCACCCAGAAGGCCTTGATGTGGGGAAAGTTGTCCAGCAGCAGGCGGGACACGGCCAGGGTCTTGAGGTCGTCGACGGCGCTGGGGCCGGTAAGGTCGCTCAGGCCGGTGTTGGCCGGGTGAAAGGCCAGGGGGATGAAGGCGAGAAAGCCCCCGGTTTCGTCCTGGGCGGCCCGGAGCTGCAGCAGGTGCTCCACCCGCTCCTCCAAGGTCTCCAGATGCCCGTAGAGCATGGTGGCGTTGGTGTTGAGCCCCAGGCGGTGGGCGGTCTGGGCCACCTCCAACCAGCCCTCGGGGGAGAGCTTCTCCGGGCACAGGCGCTGGCGGATGCGGGGGCTGAAGACCTCGGCGCCGCCGCCGGGCAGCGACCCGAGGCCCGCTTCCTTCATGGCCAGGAGGGTGTCGGCCACGCTGAGGCCCGCCTGGCCGGCCAGGTGGGCCACCTCCACCGCGGTGAAGGCCTGGAGGTGCACCTCCGGGCGCCGGGCCTTGATGCCCGCAAGCATGTCGAGATAAAAGGAGAAGGGCAGCTCCGGGTGGCAGCCGCCCACGATGTGGATCTCGGTGATGGGCTCATGCCCGCGGGCCTCCACCCGGGTGAAGATCTCGTCCAGCGACATCTCGTAGGCGCCGGGCTCCCCGGCCTTGCGCCCGAAGGCGCAGAACTTGCAGCCGTTGACGCAGATGTTGGAGTAGTTCAGGTGCTGGTTGTAGATGTAAAAAGCCTGGCGGCCGTGGAGGCGCTGCCGCACCATCTGGGCGAGAAAGCCCACCCCCAGCAGGTCCGGGCTGTGAAACAGGGTGCAGCCGTCGTCCCGGTCCAGGCGGACCCCCGCGGCCACCTTGTCGTGGAGGGGGAGCAGGGCCGGGTCCTGGAAACTAAACCCCATCGGGATCTCTCCTTTATGACCGGTCGGTCATTGGAAATACTTGGAAGGGGGCCAGGGCCGACGGCCACTTACAATCCCTCTCCCAAACCCTCTCCCCCAACCCCTTATAGGGGGGTGGGAGGGGGTTTGGGGGAGGGCGGGGGAATGGCTATCCCCCGGTCCTCCCCCAAATCTATTTTCCCATCATGCCGCCAGGCCCTCTTTGAGCAGGTCCATGAGTTCCCGGACGCGGCGGCGCACCGCCGCCTCCCCGGCCTGATTGAGGCCCAGGTTGGCGTCCAGGGCCGGGATGGCCGCGGCTTGGAGGAAGCGGTCGAACACCGCGTCCAGGAGAAAGAGCGCGGCCGGCGCCGGCACCCCGGGGCGCAGCTCCCCCCGGGCCCGGGCCCGGCGTACCAGGGATTCGAAGTATTCCGAGGCGTGGCGCCGCACCGCAGCCAGGAGTTCCTCCCTAAAGGGCACGTTGTTGTCGAACTGGATCTTGAGATACAGGCTGTAAATGCGGGGGTGTTCCCGTAAAAACCGCACCCCGGCCAGGAGCGACTGCTCCAGGCGGGTGAAAAAGTCCTGCTCCAGGGTCTCTTCCTTCACCGCGGTCAGGGTGCGCCGCACCAGCTTCAGAGCGTACCGGAAGACGTAGTAAAACACCCCTTCCTTGTTGGGGAAATACTGGTACAGGGACCCCTTGGCGATGCCGGCCTGGGCCACCAGGCGGTTGAGCGACGCCCCCTGGTAGCCCTGGT
>JBGPBR010000336.1:0-2904 GCA_041481325.1 Desulfobaccia bacterium | reverse complement strand
GGATGCCGGGGCTCAGGATCAGCCGGTCCGCCTTCAGGCCCATCTCCCGGTCCAAGAGCTCATCGGTGACCCACACCGTCAGGGCCCGCCGGTCCGCCTCCAGCCGCGGCGGGTTCTCCGGCTCGAAAGGGATAAACCGCACCCCCCGGTCCTTGGCCTGCCGGTAGTAGCCTTCCCGGAAACCGTAGGTCCGGAGATCGCGGTAGAGAACCGCGACGTCGGCCCGCGGGTAGCGCTCCTTCAGAAGCAGGGCGTTTTTCACCGCCTGGGAACAGCACAGGCGGCTGCAATAGGGATGCTCCGGCTCCCGGGACCCCACGCATTGAATCATCACCACCCGGCGCACCTTCTCCAGCTCCTGGTCCCGGAAGTAAATTTTCGCCTCCAGCTCCTGCTGGGTCAGGACCCGGGGGTCCTGGCCGTAGAGGTAGCGGCCCTGGGGCTGAAACTCCTGGCCGCCGGTGGCCGCCAGGATGACGCCGTGTTCCAGGAGCCGCTCCCGGGTCCGGGTCAGGGTCTTCTGCCGGACCAGACTCCGGAACTGGCCCACGTGGCCGTTTACCGTCACCAGCCGGGCCCGGGTCAAGACCTCCACGTTGGGGTGGCTGAAAACCTGGGCCTGGAGTTCCTGGAGGAATTCCTGGGGATCGGGTCCTGCCAGGGTGAAATAGAGCTGCCGGGCCTGGCCGCCCAGGTATTCGGCCCGCTCCACCAGGTAGGTGTGAAATCCTTGCTGGGCCAGGCTCAGAGCCGCGCTCATCCCGGCCACCCCGCCCCCCAGGACCAGGGCCCGGGGAATCACCGGAAAGCTTTGGGGCTGCAAGGGGGTCAGGACCCCGGCCCGGCGCAGCGCCATGCTGAGCAAATGCCCGGCCTTTTCCTGGGCCGCGGCCGGCTCCTCCTGGTGCACCCAGGCGCACTGCTCCCTGATGTTGGCCATGGCGAAGTAGCCGGGATTCAGGCCCGCGGCGGTCACCACCTCCCGGAAAACCGCTTCATGGGTGCGGGGGCTGCAGGCCGCCACCACCACCCGGTTCAGCCTGAGGTCCCGAATGGTAGCGGCCAGGCGGCGGGTGGATTCCACCGCACAGGCAAAGAGGGCCTCTTCCACATGGGCCACCCCGGGCAGCAGCCGGGCCGCGGCGGCCAGCTTCGCCAGGTCCACGGTTTTGGCGATGTTGGTGCCGCAGTGGCAGAGAAAGACGCCGATCCTGAGGGGCTCACCCTCGCCGACCGCGGCCGGCGGCTTGGGCCGGGGCGCCGGGAACCGCAGGCTAACGGCCAGCAGTTGGGCCGCCGCCCCCGCCGCGGCGCTGGCGGTGGTGACGCTCTCGGTGATGTCCATGGGCTCCCGGGCCGCCCCGCAGATAAAGACGCCAGCGCGGCCGGCGCACTCCGGGGTCCAGGGCTCCGGGTTGATGAAGCCGTGCTCATTCAAGTCCAGCTTGAGACGCCGGGCCCACCCGGCCAGACCGGCCCCGGGCCTGAGGCCCTGGGCCAGCACCGCCAGATCGAAGGCTTCCTCCCGAGGCCGGCCGCGCCGGTCGGCGTAGCGCACCAGGACGCCGCCGCCGGGGCCGGGGGCCACCCCGGTCACCCGGGAGCGCACCAGGCGCACCCCCCGGGCCCGGGCCTGGTCCAGATAGGTTTCGTGCCCCTTGCCCTGGACTCGCAAATCCATGTAGAAAACCGCGGCCTCAACCCGCCCGGAGCTGATTTCCCGGGCCACCACAATCTCCTTGAGGCTGGTCAGGCAGCACAGGCTGGAACAATAGGCCGCCCCCCGGCTGAGGTCCCGGGAACCGACGCACTGGATAAAGGCGATGCTCCCGGGCTCGGTCCGGTCCGACGGGCGCAGGAGCCGGCCGCCGTGCGGCCCGGTGGCGCTGAGCAGACGCTCAAATTCCAGGTTGGTGACCACGTCCGGGTGGCCGTATCCGGGGAAGTCCCGGGCCGGGGCCGGACGGGACCCGGGAGCCAGGATGACCGCGCCCGCGGCCAGGACCCACTCCACCGGCGCCTGCTGGAAATTGACCGCGTCCGCCGGGCAGACCTCGGCGCAGGCCCGACACGCCTTGCCCTGGAAGGCGCGGCAGTCCTCCGGGGAAATGCAGGCGGCCTGGGGCACGGCCTGGGGGAAGGGCACCCGGATGGCCTTGGTGTCGGTGAGCCCCAGGTTATAAGGGTCCGGGATTTTCTTGGGGCAGACCCGGACGCACTCGCCGCACCCCGAGCACCGGTCCTCTTCCACGTACCTGGGCCGGCGGCTTAACAGGACCCGGAAGTCCCCCGGTTCACCCGCCAGTTCCAGGACCCGGGTGAGACAGAGGATCTCGATGCCGGGATGCCGGGCCATGGCCAGCATCATGGGGGACAGGATGCACATGGCGCAGTCGTTGGTGGGAAAAGTCTTGTCCAACTGGGCCATGAGGCCCCCCAGGGCGGGGCCTTCTTCCACCAGGGTCACGGGCAGCCCCACCGCGGCCGCCTCCAGGGCCGCCTGGATGCCCGCGATGCCGCCGCCCACCACCAGGACCCGGGGGCTGGCCACCCGCGCTAATGGCCGGATATAGGCCATGCAGACTCTATGCTCCTCATGAAGCTGTCGGCGACCAGCTTTGAGCTTTAGGTTGACAAGGGTTCAAGTCAGCGCCGCCGCCCTCGGCGGCCCCTGAGCCGCCGGGGCAGGCGGTTCTATGAAAATAACCATGGTGACGGGCCTCCGGGCCTGCCATCCTTACCTGTCATACCAAGTCGAGACCTCTGCGAAAGTCCACTTTTTGCCGAAATGAAGAGAAAAATGCAATTAGCGGAGTGGCACAGGCTTCCAGCCTGTGATTATTTCTTTAAATATTAAACCACTTAGCCACAGGCCAGAGGCCTGTGCCACTAAGAAAAATTCAG
>JBGPBR010000335.1:0-2918 GCA_041481325.1 Desulfobaccia bacterium | reverse complement strand
TTGTCGTTAAAGAGGGCCATCAGGTCGATGATCTGCTCTTCCCCGGGTTTCCGGGCCACGTTTACCTTGAGGCTGCTTCCCACTATCCTGGCCATGTTCACCTCCTGGAACCTTGTACCGCAGGATTTTAAAGAGCTTTCAGCGGTCAGCTTTCAGCTCTCAGCAAAGCTGTTTTGGCAGGGCGGGCCCTGCCCGCAATATTCTCAATCCTTATATGGGTCTTAAGATGGGCTTGGGGGAAGGACAGGGACCCTCGGTTCATGGCCCTCCCACCAAAACCAGTCCTGCATCCTCGCCAAAACCTCCTCCGGGGTCAGCTCCGTAAGGCAGCGGCTGATCTTGGAGCCTTCGCAGCCATCTTTGCCGCAGGGGACGCACTCCCAATCCTGCTGGAGGACCAGGTGGCCGGGGCCCCAGGGGCCCCAATTATAGACCCCGCTGGGGCCGAAGAGGGCCATCGCCGGGGTGCCCACCGCCGCAGCCAGGTGCATGGGGGCGCTGTCCACCCCGAAAAAGAAGCGGGCTTTGGCGATGAGGGCCCCCAGCTCCTTCAGGCTCAGGCGGCCCACCAGGTTGGCCGCGGGGGCGACCCTTAATTCCTTAAGAATCCCGGCCAGCAGTTTCTGTTCCATGGGGGCCCGGGAGCCGGTGAGGACCACGGGCAGGCCCCAGTCTTGTTGCAAAGCTTCCAGGACCCGGGCATATCCCGCCGGGGTCCAGCATTTGAAGCGCCAGCCGGCCCCGGGGTGCATGACCACGAATCCCCGGGGCGGGAGATTGTGGCCGCGCTGCAGTTCCTGCACCCGGGTCTCCACCGCCTGATCCCAGAAAAACCTGAGGCGCGGGCTTCGGGGCTCGATTCCCAGGGCCCGCAAGGCCTCCAGGTTCTGGTCCACCAGGTGCATCTTGACCGGCGGCTGGGGCAGCAGGCGGGTGAAGCAGAAATGGCGCTGCCAGAAAGGCCGGCCGGGGTGGGCGAAGCCCAGACGCTCCCGGGCCCGGGACAGCAGGGCGTAAACTGCGCCCCGGTCGCCGCCGGAAAGTTCGAGGACCAGGTCGAAGCGCCGCCGCCGGAGCCCCAGGGCAAAACTGAGCGCCTGCCCCCGGGTATCGCCCCGGCGGTCCACCACCAGCAGTTCGTCCAGCCCGGGGTGGCCGGAGACCATGTCCTCGCTGCCCTTGGGTACCAGGCAGGTGAGGTGGCAGCCGGGCCAGGCCTCCTTGAGGGCGCCGATGACCGGGGTGCTCACCAGGACGTCCCCGGGTTGCTTCAGCTTGATGACCAGGACGCGGTTAAAGCTCATCGACTTCCCGGACCATTTGCCTGGGGCCCATGGCCACGCCCCGCTTGGAGGCGCGGATGAATGCCAGCAGGTGGGCGACCTCTGGAGTCAGAGGCACTTCGGCCTCCACACGTGCCAGGGCCGACTTCAGATTCATCCGGGTCCCGAACAGGAACCGCACCGCCTGGCGCAAGGGGTCGATCTGCTCCCGGGTGAATCCCGCCCGGCGCAGCCCCACCAGGTTGAGGCCCTTGACGGTGTGGGTGTCGTCGATGTTGCAGAAAGGCGGCAGATCCCGGGAGGCCCGGGCCCCCCCCCGCATCATCACCAGGGTGCCCACCCGGATAAATTGATGCAGCAGGCAGTTGGCGGAGATAAAGGCCCGGTCCGCCACCTCCACGTAGCCGCCCACCAGGGCGCCGTTCACCACCACCACGTGGTTGCCCACCGAGGAATTGTGGGCCATGTGGGACAGGGCCATGAGGAAGTTGTGATTCCCCAGCCGGGTGGCGCTCCCCGGTTTGGTGCCCCGGTGGATGGTGACGTATTCCCGGATGAGGTTGTGGTCGCCGATGAGGGTGTAGCTCTCTTCACCTTTGAAGGCGTAGTCCTGGGGGTCGTAGCCGACGACGGCCCCGAAGCCGATGAGGTTCCCCACCCCGATGGTGGTGTGGGGGCCGATGTAGGCCCGGGCCAGGATGCGGGTCCCGGCGCCGATGCGGCTGGGGCCGTCGATGATGACCCCGGGGCCCACTTCCACGTCGGGGGCCAGCTCCACCCCGGGGGCGATGCGGGCGCTCTCGTCAATGGCCATGGACTGCCGCCTCCCGCAGAATTTGCCGCAGGTAATAGTATTTCAGGAAGTTATATCTGCCGCTGTGCAATGCCAGATTGAAACCCAAGGAACCCTCCAGAAAGCCGCCACGCAGGAAATAGAGTTTCAAGAACGTGAAAAACGGGCGCCACACCAGTTCCCCGGGCAAGGGGCGCCGCCCGGCTGCGGCCAGTTCCCGGGCCGCGAGGCGGGCGTAGCGCTCCTGACGCCCCGCGTACTCCTCCAGATTACGGTAAGAAAAATGGTCCAGGGGGGTTTGCAAAAAACCTACCGGGCCGTCCACCACCACCTCTTCGTGCACCTCCCGCTCCCGGAAGCGCCCCCGGCTCCGCTTGAACAGCCGCAGGGTGTAGTCGGGATACCAGCCCAGGCGCCTCACCCAGCGGCCGCCGAAGTAGTTCTTCCGGGGCACCCGGTAGCCGGAAAGCGGCCCGTCGGCCGCCACCACCGCCAGGATTTCCTCCCTCAGGGCGGGGGGAATCCGCTCGTCCGTGTCCAGGGAAAAGACCCAATCGCCCCGGGCCTGGTCCAGGGCCTGGTTTTTGGTGCGGGCAAAACCCTGCCACGGGGCGGCGATCACCCGGTCCGTATAGGTTCGGGCGATTTCCACGGTGCGGTCGCGGCTGCCGGTGTCCAGCACCACGATTTCGTCGGCGAAGCCGGCGGACTCGAGGCACGGCCCGATGTTGTCCTCCTGGTTCAAGACGATTACGGTTATAGAAAGCATAGGTACAGTCTTCTGTTTTCCGTTTTCCGTTTTCGGTCCTTCTCTCTTTATTTTTTACCGAAAACTGAAAACC
>JBGPBR010000334.1:0-2927 GCA_041481325.1 Desulfobaccia bacterium | reverse complement strand
TAAAGGACGTGAAAGATAACAGAAAAAACGTCCATCACCTTTTTCCTCCCTTTCCGACGATCTGCCGTGTAAGGAGCCGTTGCACTACTTAATCGAAAGGAAGTCCCACCACGCCGCCTTGGCATTTCGGACATTTCCGCTCGTAAAAACCTAAACCGTTTGCACCATATGCGTAGCTGCAATCAATGCAATGAAGAATCACGACATAGGGTTGGTTCGTTTTACGGATAAGTTTTTGATTGTTGCGGTTGACGTCGCCGATCTCTGGGATCATTTCCATGGCACTATTCTCCTTTAGCTTGGCAGGTAGACTGCCCACTTCCTGCGCCATTCCTTGAACAAGCCCGCGGGCTTGAAAATTCTATAATTATTGTACATTTTCGCATACATTTCTGAAATTCACATTGCCACAGGGAAGGGTGGTTGTCAACAAACGGAACATTTAGTCAGGGCCCTTGCGCTTATTACCTTGCCAGGTTCGACAATTATCCCCTCACACGGAAATTTCCAGATTTGATCTGAATATCAGGCCTGGGTGGGGTCGCCCCTTGGAGGGGCTATCCTGACCTTTACAGGCTGGCGTCCTCGATGATGAGCTTATCGTAATCATTTAAGTGGACCAGGCGTTTCGCGGGTGCAGGCGCAGGCTATAGCCTGCGGCTACCATGGCTCTTTCGGGATAAGGGGCTTCAGCCGGGGAAGGCGGGCGAGGCCCGCCTTCCCCGGCCTACTTCTGCGGGTTGGGAGGGGGGTGCAGAAGGAGGGCAGGGGCCAGTGGCACAGGCGTCCCCGCCTGTGGAAGCCCCTGGCCCTCCCCCCAATAACTAATCTTCCCTCTTCCTAATACAACCGGCTGATCAGTTTGCCCTGGCGGTAGAGGGAGATGTGGCCGTCCTGGGAGATGGCGATGCCCAGAACCATGGGGGCGGCGGCGGAATATTCCCGGGTCACCTGGTGGCGCATACCGCTACCCAGGTCGTCGGTATCCGGCAGCAGGCAGACGTTGGTGGGCTTCAGCCGGGCCCGGAACTGACAGGCCTCCAGGCGGTCGTTGAAGATCGTAGCCCCGTCGGACTTGGCCAGGCCCAGGAGGTGGTCCAGCCAGCGCTCCTGCAGCGGCACGCTTTGGTCCAGGCGCACCTGGTTTTCGATGGGGGTGTGGGGGTCTTCGAGCTGCAGCTGGGTCAGGCCCAGCAAAAAGATGGCGCCGTGCTCGCTCCGGCGCACCATCTCCAGGAGGGTTTTGAGGCGGAGCGGGGCCTCGGGCTGGGGCGCCCCGGGGCAGACCTCCTTGAGCTGGCGCTCCAGTTCCTGCCAGAAAATGTCCTGAAACAGCGGAATATGCAGGTGGCCATGGCGGTACTCCAGGATGGAAAGGGGAATCTGCCGGTTCTTGCGCCCCCTTAAGGCGATCCAGAAGCTGACCCGGCCCCGGTGGGAGATGGTGGCCAGGGGCAGCACCGTGCGCCAGGCGTCCGCCGAGGTAAGCTGGCGGTGGGTGCCCTTATCCAGCTTCAGGAGACCCACGATGCGGCCGTCGTAACTGGCCAGGAAGGTGCTGCGGCCGTCGGCGTTGAGGAGGAACTGTTTCAGGGCCTGCAGCCCCAAATCCAGGGAAGTGTAATTGGCTTCGTCATACCAGAGCAGGGAGGGCAAGCTTCGGCGATAGTATTCCAGAGGGCGGCTGGCCGGCAGGATGGCAAAGCCGGTGAAGAGCCTTTCGCCTTCCACCGAATAGTAGAGGAGCCGCTTGAAGAAACGCCAGGCCCGGATAACCGCTTCCTCGCGCAAGCTGCCGGGCATATCGCAGCGCCGCAAATCCGCCGGAGTATGCAGCATGGAGCCGATGTAAGGATTGTCTTGGGCGTCCAATTTGATGGTGGCGCAGGGGGCCCACACCAGGCTCTGGAGATAGCCCGCCACCACCTGCTCCTCCAGGGAGTAGGGGGTAAAAGGCAACGCCTCGCCCCTCCCCTGGGGGGCCTGGGCCAGGTGCTGCAGCACCAGGCGCCCGAACAGCATGCTGAGAAAACGGCTGTGGAAGGGCGACAGCAAAAATGCGGCCTGCCCGGTTCGCAACCGCAGATACAGGGGCCGATCCGCCAGTTCCAGGCGGATCAGGTGGGAGAGCCCCGGTTCCGCCTGGGGGAGGTTGGGATAAATGGTCCCTTTGACCTCCAGCCGATGGTGGGCGAAGTGCAAAGCGAGGCAGGGAAAAAGGGGCAGCCCCCGGGCCGGTTCGATGCCGGTGAGGTCCGGCTGCTCCTCCCACGCCACCGTGCAGGCAGTGATATCGTTGACCAGGCGCAAGACCTCGGGGATGGTGACCAGGGACCGAAGTCTGGCCGCCACGGATTCATAAATTTTCATATCAGCCTGGGCCATTACCTTGAGACCTGTCTTCCTGCCGGGAGATGGGGATGTCCTTTAATTTATTATAACTTAATTTATAGTCATTATTGCCGGCATTGCCACCGGCTGGGTCACGGCGCGTTTTTTTGACGGGATAGGGCCAGCTCCCGGCTGCCTTCCCGGACCCGGGCCCCGATCTCCGGCCAGTCGAGGGTGGTAAGCCGGCGGTCAAAAAGCAGCCAGCGCCCGGCGACCATCACATGGCGGACGTCCGCGGCCCGGGCTGCGTAGACCAGGTGGGAGTAGGGATCATAGAGGGGCGTCAGGTGCGGCTGGCCCAGGTCCACCACGATGAGGTCCGCTTCCTTGCCCGGCGTGAGGGTGCCGGTGAGGTGCTCCAGACCCAGAACCACGGCCCCTTCCCGGGTGGCCAGGGCCACGGTTTGGGCCGCGGACATGACGGTGGGGTCCAGGCGTCGGACCTTGTGGATTCGGGCCGCCAGGCTCATTTCCCCCCAGAGGTCCAGGTTATTGTTGGACGCGGCCCCGTCGGTGCCCAGGCCCACCGAGACCCC
>JBGPBR010000333.1:0-2934 GCA_041481325.1 Desulfobaccia bacterium | reverse complement strand
GTTGGCCCCGACTTCTCGGGCCTGAAAAAGCCTTAAGAGATTGGGGGTGGGGGTTTGGGGGAGGGGGCAGCAGGGGCCACTTACGAAAAAAGCCCCTGGCCCCCTCCCCCAACCTCAACAGTCACCTCCGCCAGCTCCCCCTGCCGGGGCCAGCGGTGGGTGAAGGTGCGTTCGGCCAGGTGACGGGCCAGGGCCAGCCAGTTTCTGGCGGTGGTGGCGAAATAGCCCTCCCGGGACCAGCGCCGGCCGGAGCTAACCACCGGCGGGGCGAGTAAGCGCAGGCGGGTGCAGCGTTGCAGACGCAGCACCAGGTCCAGGTCTTCGGGGCGGCGGCGGCGTTCATCTGGCGTCCCCGGCCCCGGGGGGCCGCCAACAGGCGCAGGGCCCCAAAGGAGGCCGCCACCTCCCGGGAGCCGTCGCGGCTGCCGCCGTCCACCACGATGACCTCCAGGTCCGGAGCTGCCGGCAGGCCGCCCAGGGTGCGGGCCAGCACCTGGGCCTCGTCGAGCACCGGGATGATCACCGAGATTACCGGCCGGGAGGGCGGCTGCACCCAAAGCCGCGTCCCGGTTGCCGGCCCCAATCTTAATTTTGCTTCTCGGTTTAACATTGGCCACCTTGCTCATCATTTTCGCCAAAGAACCCACCCCGGGGCAAGTAAAAACCCGGCTCGCGCCCCATTTGACCGCGGAGGCTGCGGCCCGGCTGTACGAAAGCTTTCTGGCCGACATCCTGGAGGAGATGGGGCGCCTTACCGGACTCAGCCTGGCCCTGGCCTATTCTCCGGCCCGGGCCCGGGGTTTTTTCACGAATCTGGCCCCAGCCGGGGTCAGTCTCTGGCCCCAGGAGGGCGCGGACCTGGGCGAGCGCATGGCCCGGGCCTTTGACCGGGGCTTCGGCGCCGGCTTCGGCCCGGTGCTGCTGCGGGGCAGCGACACCCCGGACCTGCCCGGCGCCGTGGTGTTGGAGGCAGCCGCGGCGTTATCGGCCGGCCGGGACCAGGTGGCCCTGGGTCCGGCGCTGGACGGCGGCTATTACCTGGTGGGCCTGACGGCTCCCCGGCCCGAACTGTTCCGGGAGCTGGCCTGGTCCGGCCCCGCGGTCCTCCAGGACACCCTGGAGCGGGCCCGCCGCCTGGCCCTCACGCTCCACCTGCTGCCGGCCAGGGGGGGCATCGACAGTTTCAACGACCTCACGGCCTTCCTGGAACGGGGCCACCCGGCCTCCACCCCCGGCTGGCGCAGCGACCGGCTGGCCAGGGAACTCCTGGTCCAGCGGCAGGCGAACCCGGAAGCGGCCGATTTAGCCACAAGTCATCAAGGGGATAACCACATTGACTAACAGCCACGGCACGGATAGCGGCCAGTCGGCCAAAAGGGTCTCAGTTGCCAAGCCCCTGCTGCTCCTGGGATTGTTGCTGGTTTTGGGCATCGCGGTGTGGGTTTTTCAGTTGCAGGATTACGTGGAGGAGACTTACTTGCGGCAACTGGTGGCCTCCTTCGGCATCTGGGGCCCCATCATCTTTCTGATTATCTGGACCATCGCGCCGGCCTTGTTGCTGCCGGGCCTGCCCATCACCCTGGCCGGCGGGGTGCTGTTCGGACCCTTTTGGGGCGTGGTCTACACCATCATCGGGGCCACCGCCGGCGCCTCCCTGGCCTTCCTGGTGGCCCGCTACCTGGCCCGGGAGTGGGTGGCTCACAAACTCAGCGGCACCAAACTGAAGTCTCTGGACGACAAGGTGGCGCAACACGGCTGGAAGGTGGTGGCCTTCACCAGGCTGGTGCCGGTGTTCCCGTATTTCCTGGTCAATTACGCCTTCGGGCTCACCCGCATCACGCTGGGGGCCTTTGCCGTGGCCACCTTCTTCGGCATGATTCCCCTGACCATCGCCTTCGTGTATTTCGCCAGCCATATCCTGGATCTATTTAAAGGCAACCTTTCTCCGGGTCTGATCATCGGGGTCGTCCTGGTGGGGCTCGCGGGCCTGATCCCAGTGGTCTACAAAAGGATCAAGGCCCGTCAGGGAGAGCCCCTGGAACTGTAAACGCCGGTTTTCGGTATTCAGTTTCGGGATGGTAAACCGCGGGACCAACCCGGCGTCAAAGCGGATGCCGGCTTACCGGGCCCCTGGCCCTAAGGCTCAAAAATGACCGACAAGCGAAGGCCAAAGCGTAGCAGGCGGCTGGGGGTCCTGGCGATCTTCCTTGCCTGGGCCCTGGTTTTCCCCGGCACCCTCCGGTCCGGTCCGCCGGGGGATAACGCCCGTCCTGAAAACCTGATATCGGCCGAAGAGCTCAAGGCCATGCTGGAGCGCAAGGACCTGCATCTCAGCATCATCGACTTCCGGCACCAGGCCAAATATTACCTGGGTCACATCCCCGGGGCCGTCCAGGTGTGGCGCCGGGAAATCCCCCCCGGGACGCCGCCTCCCCAGGAGCGGCTGGAAAAACTGCTGGGCCGCCTGGGGGTGGGCAGCAAACACACCATCGTCATCTACTCGGACCAGTGCGACCATGCGCACCTGTGGTGGCTCCTGGCCTATTACGGCTTTCCCCTGGACCGGTTGAAGCTCCTGGACGGCGGTTTCGAGGCCTGGAAGCGAAAAGCTTATCCCACCCAACTCACCCCGCCCCGGCCCAAGCCGGCCACTTTCAAGTTCCCGGCGGAGCCCCGCAAGGGCCTCCTGGCCACCCGGGAGCAGGTGGAGGCCGCCATGGCCTCCCCGGGAGCGGCGATCCTGGATGTCCGCACCCGTGAGCAGTACCTGGGGAAAACCACCAAAGAAGGCGCGGCCCGGCGGGGCCGCATTCCCGGGGCCGTCTGGGTTTACTGGCAAGCGGCCAGATTTCAGGAAGGCCCGGACCAGGGGTGCTGGAAAAGCGCCGGGGACATCCGCCGCCTCTACGCCGGCCGGGGCCTCACCCCGGACCG
>JBGPBR010000332.1:0-2937 GCA_041481325.1 Desulfobaccia bacterium | reverse complement strand
TGCTTGAGCTTGTCCTGGCTCCACTGATAGGAGACCGTGACATCGGTTTCGCCGCGCTCGAAGCCGAGCTTCCCGAAGACGCGGTTCACGGCTGCCGAGGTGAAGTCGCGATAGCCGTCCTCGGTGGTCCAGACCCAATTAGTCGGCGGCGAGGGCGCTGGCGCGCCATTGGGATACCTCAAGGCCGCCACCGAGACTTCCGCAGAGGTCCCGATATGGGTCGCTCCCATTAAAATCTTACCCGGACTTCCATGAGCCGCATTGCCCTGAACCTGGAAGCAGTTAAAAAACGTCTGGCCGACGCCGCCCTCAGGGCCGGCCGTGACCCCGCCGCGGTGCGCCTGGTGGCGGTGAGCAAGAAGGTGGGTCCGGACCGTATCCGTGAGGCCGCCGCCGCGGGCCACCGCCTGTATGGCGAAAACTACGTCCAGGAGGCCAAGGCCAAGATCGCGGCCCTGGGCCCCGGCCTCACCTGGCATCTGATAGGTCATCTGCAAACCAATAAGGCGAAGGACGCGGTGGACCTTTTTGATCTCATCCACACGGTGGATCGCTTGAAACTGGCCCAGGCCCTGGACCAGGCCGCGGCCCGGGCCGGCAAGATCCAGGAGGTCCTCATCCAGGTCAACCTGGCGGGCGAAGCGAGCAAGTCCGGCGCGGCCCCCGAAGAGGCGCCGGACCTCCTCCGGGAAGCGGTCCGCCTGCCGCATCTCAAGGTTGCCGGCCTGATGACCATGCCGCCGTGGTTCGACGATCCGGAAGAGGCGCGGCCATACTTCCGGGCCCTACGGGAACTGCGGGACCGGCTGGGCGGGCTCGCCAACCTGCCGCTGCCTGAGCTCTCCATGGGCATGTCCGGGGACTTCGAGGCCGCGGTGGCGGAAGGCGCCACCCTGGTGCGGGTGGGCACCGCCATCTTCGGGGACCGGCCCGGCTGGTAATCCGCTTCTTGGTTTGGGGGTTTTCCGGTTTCGGTTAAAAATATAAATCTTTACCACGAGCAACACCGGGGTGGCCATGTGGGAATGCTGGCAACATGCTCCATTTGATTTGACCAAGTTGGTTATTGCGGCGGTGATCGGCGGAGCCATCGGCTTTGAAAGAGAGGCTCACGGTCAGGCGGCCGGGCTCCGAACCAACATCCTGGTTTGCGTCGGGTCCTGCCTCATGATGATGTTGTCCCTGCAGATGGAAGAAATTCACCGGCACCTTTCGGTGGACCAATCGGTGGTCCGCCTGGACCCGGCCCGGATCGCTTCCTATGCCATCGCCTCCATGGGTTTCCTGGGGGCCGGGGCCATCATCCAGGGCAAGGGCACGGTGCGGGGCCTGACTACCGCGGCCGGCCTCTGGCTGGTCACCGGCATCGGCCTGGCCATCGGCGCCGGCTACCTTATCCCGGCCATGTTCGCCACCCTAGTCAGCCTGCTCATCCTTTACGGGCTGCGCCGCATTAAAGCCCTGTTCGCCCACGACCTGCACACTATCCTCATTTTGAAATACCGCGACCTGGACGCCCCGCTGGATGAAGTGAAACGGAACCTGGCGGAAAATCATATTCACGTCCAGTTTATTAACTATAAACTGGAGCCTCCGGCCAATACCGCCACTTACCGCCTGCGCCTGCTCAGTAAGGACAACATCGACTGGAAAGACCTGGTAGGCGCCATCAGCAAGACCGAAGGACTGCTGGAAGTCGACTGGATCGAAGGCGAAGTGCCTTGATGATGAATTTAGGGTTAAAAAGGTAATTTTTGGGGGAAGGTGGGGGCCCGGCGCTCCTTAAAAACCCCTCCCCAACCCACAAAATGGGGGAAAGGGAGGGATATGCTTCTCCGAACCATAAGCAAATGACGCCTCCGCCCAGAAAGTTGCCGCCCGGCGCCCCCGTGGGCCTCACCACCACCATTCCGGTGGAGGTGGTCCTGGCCGCGGGCCTGACCCCGGTGGACCTGAACAACATCTTCATCGCCCGTCCTGACGCCCTGGCCCTGGTGGGCGCCGCCGAGGCCGCGGGCTTGCCCCGCACCATCTGCGCCTGGGTCAAGGGCATCTATGCGGCCCTCCAATCCCGGCCGGACCTCCGGTCCGTCATCGTGGCCTGCCAGGGCGACTGCTCCTACACCCAGGCCCTGGGGGAGATTCTGACCGCTGAAGGCAAGGACGTGATCCATTTCAAGTTCCCCTACCCCCGGGACCGGGAAGGACTGCACCGGGAAATCCGGGCCCTGATGGCTCGCCTGGGCGTCCGCCGGGCGGACCTCGAGGCGGTCCGGGCCCGCCTCCAACCGCTGCGCCGCCGCCTCGCCCTCCTGGACCGCCTCACCTGGGAGACCGGTCAGGTGCGCGGGGCCGAGAACTTTCAGTACCTCATCGCCGCCTCGGACTTCGAGTCCGACCTGCCGGCCTTTGAACGAAAAGTCGCCGCCTTTCTTCAGGAGGCCCAAGCCCGGCCGCGCCGCAACTCCCGGGTGCGGCTGGGATTTGCCGGCATCCCCCCCATTTTTTCGGACCTGTGGGAGTACCTGGAGAAGCTTGAAGCCGCGGTGGTCTTTCACGAGTTTCCCCGGCAGTTCAGCATGCCCTACCCGGAAGCCGACCTGACGGACCAGTACCTCAGATACACCTACCCCTACGATATCTCCGGCCGCCTGGCGGACCTGGAGGAAGCCGTGGCCGTCCGCCGCCTGGACGGGCTGGTGCACTACACCCAGAGCTTTTGCTTCCGCCAGATGTTCGACCAGGCCATCCGGGAGCGCCTGCAGATTCCGGTCCTGACCATCGAGGGCGACCGCCCCACCCCCCTCGATGCCCGCACCCGCATGCGCCTGGAGGCCTTCGTCGATGTCCTGCGGCCGTGAAAGCTGGAGTTGGTTGGGGGAGGGGGCTAAGGGCTTTTTCGTAAGTGGCCCTTACCCCCTCCCCCAAGCCCCCTCC
>JBGPBR010000331.1:0-2954 GCA_041481325.1 Desulfobaccia bacterium | reverse complement strand
TTGTCCAGCAGGGTGCCGTCCATGTCCAGGAGCACCCAGGTAATTTCGTCCCAAGAAAAAGTCATCAGCCATCCTTCCTGAATAATTTCGTTCCCTTAATTTATAGGAATTTGTCAAATTTATCAACAGGTAAGCCCTTGACTAATCCGGGGCAGTGTTTAACTAAATTAGTAAGAACAAATAAAGTGGGAGGCTAATTATGCCTATTGTGACTTTTCAAGATCCCGCCTGGGATCCCTTCCGGGAATTGGACCGCCTCCAGCGCCGGATGAGCCGCCTCTTCGAGGAGACTTACGGCCCCGGCCAGGCTCAATGGCGCCCCGGGGTTTATCCCCTGGTGAACCTCTCCGAAGACCATGATAATCTTTACGTGCGGGCCGAGCTGCCCGGGATCAAACCCGAGGCCCTGGAAATCACCGTCCACGAAGGCAACCTGATCCTCCGGGGCGAACGGCAGATTCCCACCGAGGAAAAGCAGGTCAACTACCACCGCCGGGAACGGGAATCCGGCTACTTCCGGCGAGTAATCCGCCTGCCCATGCCGGTGAACCAGGACAAGGTGGAGGCCGTCTACCAAAACGGCATCCTGACCATCAAGCTGGCCAAGCCCGAAGAGACCAAACCGCGCCAGATTCAGGTTAAGACCGCCTGAAGGAGATAACCATGGCTGAAGAAAAAGAACTGAAACCGCGAGTGAAAGAAGAGGCGCCGGCCAAAGGCGAACGGGTCCGGCCCGGCCGGGTCTTTCTGCCGGCAGTGGATATCTTCGAGACCACCGAGGCCCTGACCCTGGTGGCCGACATGCCCGGGGTGCCGCCGGAGAAGATGACGGTGGACATCCGGGAAAATCACCTGATCATCAGCGGCGAGATCACCCCTCCCATGGGGGAAAAGGAGACCATGCTGCTGCAGGAGTACTATACCGGAGACTTTTACCGGGAATTCCACCTGGGCTCCACCATCGACCAGGCCCGCATTGAAGCCGCCATGAAGGACGGCGTCCTGCGGCTGCTGCTCCCCAAAGTGGCCCAGGCCAAACCCCGGAAGATTGAGGTGAAGGTGGCGTGAGAGGTTATAATTTGAGGGGAGGGCCGGGGGACAAAAGTCCCCCGCCCTCCCCTCAAACTCTCTTCAAAACCCCACCGCCACCGCCTCTTCTTCGGCCAGGGGGTCGAAGCGGGTAAATTTCTTCTCGAAATGCAGCTTGATCTTGCCGGTGGGGCCGTTGCGCTGCTTGCCCACGATGACCTCGGCCTTGCCCTGGTCCGGGGAGTCCTCCCGGTAGACTTCGTCCCGGTAGATGAAGATGATGACGTCGGCGTCCTGCTCGATGGCCCCGGATTCCCGCAGGTCCGCCAATTGGGGCCGCTTGTTGGGGCGCTCCTCCACCCGCCGGTTGAGCTGGGAGAGCGCCATGACCGGCACGTCCAGTTCCTTGGCCAGGGCCTTCAGGGACCGGGAAATCTCCGAGATCTCCTGCTCCCGGCTGGGGGCGTCGTAGCGGCCTCGCATGAGCTGCAGGTAGTCGATGATCACCAATCCCAGTTTCCCGTCCGCCTTGAGGCGGCGGGCCTTGGCCCGGATGTCCAGGACCGTGGCCGCCGGGGTGTCGTCGATGTAGATCTGGCAATCCAACAAGTTGCCGGCCGCGGTCTGGAGCGCGGCCCATTCCTGGGTGCTCAGGAAGGCCCGGCGCAGATTGGAGGCGTCCACCCGGCCCTCGCTGCTGAGCAGCCGGCGCACCAATTGCTCCTTGGACATTTCCAAGGAGAAAAAGGCCACCGGCGCCTGAGGTTTATAGGCCGCGTTATAGGCGATGTTCAGGGCCAGGGCGGTCTTGCCCATGCTGGGGCGGGCCGCGATGATGATGAGGTCGCCGTTTTGAAAGCCCGCGGTCAAATTATCGAGATCGCTGAATCCCGAAGGCACCCCGGTGATACGGCCCGCCTCCCGGTGCCAGATGGCCTCCAGGTGGGCGATCTCTTTTTCCACCAGGGAGGCTACCGGCTTGAAACCCGGGCGCACCTTGGATTCGGCCACCTCGAAGACCTTCTGCTCCGCGGCGTCCAGGAACTCGGCCACGTTCTCCACCGGGGCGAAACATTGGCTGGCGATCTCCTGGGTGGTGTCCAGCAATCGGCGCAAGATGGCCTTATCGCGCACCAAGGCGGCGTAATAGTCGGCATTAGTGGCAAACCCCACCTGCTCGCTGAGGCCGGCCAGAAAGACGGGGCCCCCGGCCCCCTCCAACTGCCCCCGCTCCTTGAGGAGGGCGGTGACGGTGACCAGGTCCACCGGCTCGCCCCGGCCGTACAGGTCCAACATGGCCTGGTAGATGCGGCCGTGGACCTCCCGGTAGAAATCCGGGGGTTCCAACAAATCCGCCACCCGGTCCAGGACCTCGGGGCGCACCAGGATGGCCCCCAGCACCGACTGTTCCGCTTCCGGGTTGGCCGGGGGGGTGTAGCCGCCGGGCGGGGGCGGGGCCGCCGTCGGGGCGGTCATGCGTCTGCTGCTTCTAGCCATTTTTACCCCATTTTTTTCTAATCAAGATTGCCGCGGCACCACCGCGCCAATGCTTCAAACTGCCATGGCGCCCGTACCGGAGCATCTACACCGGGAATCATAACTAGAATATTTTTCCGGTGCAAACCTGACTTGACCCCATGGGTCCGCCTGGGAAAAAAATGACCCGGGGCGATGCGCAAGCCAACCTTGACAAAAATGCCCTGGGGGCTTCATCGAGGTCGCCGCCAAACGATTATTCTCCGGTTTGCGCCCGAAACTTCGGAAATCAATCGCGCACTTGCAGAAAGTTATCGGGCGGGACCCCCGCCCCCGGGGGTCGCGCAGGCGGCATAGTCGAGAGGCGCCCAAGCACAGCTTGGGCTAAAAATTTGCGTTCCCAAGCAGGAGCTTGGGAACGAGCCAAACATGTTCCAAGGGAACACCCA
>JBGPBR010000330.1:0-2974 GCA_041481325.1 Desulfobaccia bacterium | reverse complement strand
TGGCCTCCATCATGGTGGACTATATCCTCACCGCCTGCATCTCCGCGGTGAGCGCGGTGCTCAACGCCACCTCTTTTTTCAGCCTGCCGCACTATGTAATCCTGGCCATCGTCCTGGGCACCATTTGGGCCATTGCCGGGCTCAATATCCTGGGCATCAAGGAAAACGCCCGGGTCACTTTTACCATCTTCATGGCCGCGGCCTTCATCTTCCTCACCCTGATCGTCTCCGGCATCCTGGCCCTGGACGCCGCCGCGGTCGGCAGGATCAAGGGCGCAGCCCAGCAAACCGCCCAGGATCTGAAGGCGGAAGGCCTATTTCACGGTTATCAGATATTTATCGCCAACATCGCCTTTTGCATCCTGGCCTATTCCGGGGTGGAATCGGTGCTCCAGACCGCGGGCCTGGTGCGCAGTTGGCGGGAAATCGCCAAGGCCTACGTCTTTCTCGCCTGCACCGTGGGGATCATCACCCCCATTGTGGCGACCCTGGTCCTGTCGGCCCCCATCGATTTCAAGGCCCATGAGGGTGACCTCATCACCCATTACGCCACCATCCTGAACGGCCTGTCCTTCGGGGTGGCGGTGGCGGCCCTGGCCAGCTTCACCCTGATCATGGCGGTGAACACCGCCTTCGTGGCCTCCAGCGAACTCATCGAGCGGGCGGCCGACCGCTACGGCTTTCACTGGATCATCGCCACCAACCGCCGCCAGTCCCTGTACCGCATCCACATTGCCAATGCCGCCTTCTTCTCCGTCATCATCCTCATCACCTCGGGCCGGCAGGAGACCCTGGCCGACATGTACGCCCTGGGCCTCATCGCCAGCTTCTGCATCAACATGGGCTCCCTTATCATTTACCGCTACTTCATGGGCACCAAGGAGGTGATCCACTTCTACACCTCCCGGCTGATGACCCTGGTCATGTGGATCATCTTCGTGAGCTGCTTCATCTTCCTGGCCATCAAGAAGACCCACGGCACCATGCTGTGGGGCGCGGTCACCGGCCTGGTGCTCCTGGCAGGCTTTCTGATGGCCCGAAAGCGGGCCCCGGAAAAGAAGGAAATCGGCAAGGGCGACAGCGAAATGGAGATGATCCTCTATCTGGCCGAGTCTTCAGCCCCGGATATTCACCTTTACTTCCGGCGCTCCGGCGAGCCCGGCCATGAAGTCACCCCGGACAACACGGTTTTTATCACCTTTTATTCTCCCCGGGCCGGCATTCCCCCCAAGATGGCCCCGAACCACTTCCGCCTGCCGCTGCTCCGGCTCAGCCTCTACCACCGCATGGTGGCGCTGCTCCGGGTGGTGGAGTACGAGTTCGGCGACCGCTTGGTGGTGGTGCACCTGGGCTGGCCGCTGTCTTCCTGGCTGGACCGCCTGGCCATCGGCGTCATGATCTTCAACATGATGCGTCTGCCCCGCCTCTTCCCCCACTTCCGGTTCTCCATGGGATACACCGAGCACCGTCCCTCTCTTACCGGCGACCATGCCGAGGGCCCTCCCCCGGCGCCCCCCGCTGAGGCTGGATGAGCGGGATCCAAAACCACTGAGTTATTAAGGGTCAGCAATAAAAGGTACTATGGGTAGCCGCAGGCTTCCGCCGGCGCCGGCACCGGCGGGACGCCGGTGCCGCTTGGATCTTCGCTGGGGTTCGGATTTTTCCCCGAGGGGGGTGGCTGCTGGCTAGCCGGGGCGAAAAACGGACTCGATCAGGCGGAGCCAATTCTCCAGGGAAAGCCCGGAAGCGAACTCGTCTTTTAGGGCGGGCGGGCCGGTTTCATCGATGACGGTCTCGGCGGTGACCAGGCAGACGGGCCAGCCTGGACGCCCCGGCGGCAGGTGGCTCTGGTCAAGCAAGCGGTAGACCGTGAAGGCCTCCTCGTCGCAAGAGACCAGGTAGCGGCGGCCCTCATGGGTGAGGGTCAACTTTTCACCCAGCCGGCCCAGATTCCGGAAAACCTCTTGAATCCGGGCTAACAGCTCCGGGGGGGAAGTTTCGGGGGTTGCCTTGATGTCAGCCATAAAATTTGGGAACGTGGGCTTTTGATCCTCTGATGTGATCAATCGACTATTTTTCTGAACACTCTTCCTCGTGGCACCGGCGTCTCGCCGGTGCAGCACAGGCTGGAAGCCTGTGCTGCCAAAGATTCTTTTCGTTCCCAAGCTCTGCTTGGGAAAGCAAACTCGGCCGCAGTTGCTGACCTCAAGGCGCCTCCGCCGCCCCGGGGGGCTCCCCGAAATTCTCGCGGTAGCGCTCCCAGAAATCCACCTGCGACACCCGGTGTTCCTGGGTGCCCTGCTGCTCCACCGAGAAGCTGGCCAGCACCGCGCCCAGGCGGCCCGCCTCCGGCCAGGAGAGCCCCAGGCTCAGTCCCTTGAGGAGCCCGGCCCGGTAAGCGTCCCCGGCGCCGGTGGGGTCCAGCACCCGGCGGGCCGGCGCCGCCGGGACCTCGGCGCCGCCGTTGGTCGTGGCCAGGTAAGAGCCCTGCTCCCCCCGGGTGGCGATGACCGTGCCGGTGATCTTGAGGAGCCCGGCCTCATTGAGCCCGGTCTTCTGGCGGAACATCTCCATCTCGTAGTCGTTGGCGATGATGGCGAAGGCGCCGGTGGCCATCTCCCTCAGGTCCTCGGGCCCCCAGGCCGGGATGCTTTGCCCCGGGTCGAAGATGTAGCGCACCCTTGCGGCCTTGTAGGCCCGGCTGTAAACCAGCATGTCCGCGAGCGCCCCCGGGGCCACGATGGCCAGGTCCGCGGCCGCCTGCAGCCGGTTAAACCGGTAGCCGGAAGGATATTTCATGGCCCCGGGATTGAACCCGGTAATCTGGTTGTCGGCCAGGTCCGTGGTGATATACGCCCCGGCGGTGAACTCTTCGGGGATCTCCTTGATGCCCTCCAGGGGCAATCCCAATTGCGCCAGCCAGTCCCGGTAGGGACCGAAATCCCGCCCCGCGGTGGCCAGAATGATGGGCTTT
>JBGPBR010000329.1:0-2977 GCA_041481325.1 Desulfobaccia bacterium | reverse complement strand
GGAATTCCGCCAGGTCCAGGATATCTTCCTGCCACACCACCCGGGCGGTGCGCTCGCCTTCGTCCAGCAGCACGAAGGTGCCGTTAAGGGCCGCGGCCAGTTCCCGAGCCAACTCCAGGGTCTGGGCCGAGACCGCCAGGTCCAGGTCCGGAGCCTGGCGGCCCAGGGCCAGCTCCCGCACCGAGCCCCCCACCAGATAGACCCGCAGCCCCCGGGCCGCGGCCAGGGCGCTCAACACTTGCAGCGAGTGCCGGGATGCCAGCCGCCGCACCCCCTGGTGCAGATTCTGCTCGTAATCCTCTATGACGGCGGAAATTTCCAAGTTACGGGACTCCGGAATGAAAGTTTTCAGCGGTCAACGGTCAGCTTAAAAAATGCTGCGCCAACCCCCGCATGTCGAGTTTTCTCTAAACCACCAGGTTTTGCAGAGACGGACCCGGGTGGCCGCCGGGCTGCCGCCTCTTTCCGGCCAGATTGAGACTGTTGCGAAAGTCTCTTGAGGGGAGGGCCGGGGGACTTTTTCATAAGGGCCCCCCGCCCTCCCCTCAAACTCCCCTCCCAACCCCCCTTAAGCTTTGGGGAAATCGAGGCTCAAGGCCTCGTTTTCCTTAAAATATCTCAAGGGGTTGGGGGAGAGGGCTTGGGAGAGGGGGCAGGGGCCACTTACGAAAAACCCCTGGCCCCCTCTCCCAAATACTATTTGCAACAATCACAGATTATCCCAAGGCGGGATTATAGTCAATTTCCGCCCCTACCCCGGAAAGGGTGGCAGTCGCCCTCTAGCGGCGCGGCCGGAACCGATCTTTCATGGTAAGGGCGGGCTCCGTTTGGTGATGCGGGCCTGAAACTCTTGGGGGGTCAGGGCCAGGAAGCCCAGGCGCCGGCTGAGCTGCGCCACGGCCGGGGGGGTGAGACTGGCGGCGGCCAGGACCTCCTCCCGGGCCAGCACTTCCCGAGTGGGGCCGTCCAGGACCACCTGGCCGTCCTTAAGCACCACCAGGCGGGTCGCATAAGTGGCCGCGGCCCACATGGAGTGGGTCACCATGATGACGGTGTGGCCCAGGGCGTGCAGTTCGGCCACCAGGTTGAGCAGGTCAACTTGCTCCCGGTGGTCCAGGCCGGTGGTGGGCTCATCCAGGATGATCACCTGGGAGGCCAGGGCCAGGACCCCGGCCACCGCCAGGCGCTGGCGCTGGCCCTTGGTGAGGGAGAAGGGGTCGTCCGCGGCCCGGTCCTCAAGGTGCACCCGGGCCAGGGCGGTGGCCACCCGGGCGTCGACCTCCTGGGGACTGAGCCCCAGGAGGCGGGGACCGAAGGCCACCTCTTCCCAGACCTGCTCGGCGCAGAGCTGGTAGTCGGGGTTTTGAAAGACCAAGCCGATCTGCAGGGCCCCGGCCGCCCAGACCTCCCCGGCCCGGGGCTGCAGCAGGCCCCGCAGGAGTTTGAGCACCGTGGTCTTGCCGCTGCCGTTGGGACCCAGGATGGCGGTGATCTCACCGGCCCGGAAGCCCAGGGAAAGGTCTTGTAAGACCGGCGGCCCCCCCGGGTAGGCAAAGGTCACGCCCCGCAAGGCCAGGATTTCCGGGGCCGAGTCAGTGGCCGGCGTCTCATCCGGGGCTGCGGAAGTTCCAGCCGCCGGGCTTCCAGTCTTTTCCCCTCCCCCTGGAGGGGGGAGGGTCAGGGTGGGGGTGATTTTTTCGGTGACTTCTCCCCAACCTAGCTCTTCGGCCCGGGCCACCGCCTCCTCCAGGGTCAGGGGCAGGGTCTCCTGGCCCAGGTCGTGAAAGAGGGCGGGCAGCTCCGGGGGCCGCAGGCCCAGGCGCCGGCAGGTGGCCACCTGGCGCAGCACCGTCTCCGTCAGCCCGTCGGCCAGCACCCGGCCCCCGTCCAGCAATACCACCCGGGAGCAGAGCCGGGCCAGGCGCAGGTCCGCGCCCAGGAGGATGAGGGTGCAACCCCGGGCCCGGCTGAGTCGGTTGAGTGCGGCCAACAATTCCTCCACCCGCCGGGGGTCCAGGTCGGAGGTGGGCTCATCCAGAACCAGGAGCCGGGGTGAAAGGGCCAGCACCGCGGCCAGGGCCAGGAGCTGCTTCTGGCCCCCGGACAACGTGCCCGGGTCCCGGAAGTCGAACCCCGCAAGCCCCACCAGGGCCAGGGACTCCCGGACCAGGCGCCGGATCTCCTCCCGGGCGAGACCCAGGTTCTCCGGGCCGAAGGCCACCTCCTGGTCCACCCGGGTGGCGAAGAGCTGGGCCTCGAAATCCTGAAACAGGGTGCCCACCCGAGCGGCCAACTGCCGGGGCCGGCAGGCGGCGGTCTCCATCCCGGCCACTTCAACCCGGCCCCGCATGTCCCCTTTGATCATCCGGGGGATGAGTCCCTGGAGGATGAGGGCCAGGGTGGACTTGCCGGCCTCGGAAGGGCCCAGCAGCGCCACCCGCTCGCCGGCCCCAATCTCCAGGCTGAGACCCTGAAACACGGGCCTGGCTGCCTTTTTATAGCGGAAGTAGAGGTCGGTGATTTTGATAATGGGATCGGCTACTGGCAAAAGGCCTCCCGCCTCATCGGATGGTAGCCGCAGGCTTTACCTGCGAAAATAATGCGTATCTTCTGCCGCGGCAGTCGCCCATTAGCTTCCGGCTCACCCGACAAACCTGGAACGAGTCAGGGGCACAGGCATTTTAGCCTGCGCCCGCAAAGCCGTTGGCGGCTGTGCCACATATCTTCTTCTCGTCCCCAAGTTTAGTACAGTAGTTCATAATTTCGCTAACGTATGATTACTCCTTAGCAGCGTACTTCCCCCTCACCCTCACCCTCTCCCCCATTGGGGGAGAGGGGATAAGAGGTGAGATGCCCCCAAAAGTGAGACACTTTTTATGAGAGGGTTGGTTTAAAGCAACCATGGCTCAAGTTACCCAGCAGCCCCTCTGGGGGTGGAGGGAGCGTAGCGACCGGAGCCCCCAGAGGGGCGGTCGTT
>JBGPBR010000328.1:0-2978 GCA_041481325.1 Desulfobaccia bacterium | reverse complement strand
CAACCGGTACTGGTTCACCGAGCCCATCAAGTCGGGAAAGGTCTTCGTCTCGGACTTCTACACCTCCAGGTTCACCGGAGCCCTGTGCATCACCGTGAGCGTGCCGGTGCGCAACGAAGGCGATGAGATCCAGGGCATCCTGGGCATGGACATCCGGTTCGAGGCCCTGGCCAAGATGGAGCAGAACGGGGAGATTTAAAGAAGCGGTCAGGGGGTCAGGGGGCAGGGATGGTACTGGCTGACGAAAGATATGTTACCCGGGCTTCAGCCAGCCGCCACCGGCTGGAAAGCCGGTGCCACCCATTCTGTTACCCAGTGGTCAGGGTGGGTTCCTATTGCTAACTGCTGATAACTGACCGCGGAAAGCTGAAAGCTAAAAAATGCCTGCGATTCTGGCTCAAGGTTTCCTGGGGGCGGCTCTGATCCTGGTGCTGGGGGTGGCGCTGGCCTTGCTCTGCGCCGGGTTGCCCCGGCTGGCGTCCCTGGGGGAAGGCCCCGGGACCGCCAGGGTGGGCCTGCCCGGGGAGTCTCCCCCGGCGGTTCCCTTGCGGGAGGCCCCACCCGCCCCGGCGCCGCGGCCGGAGGCGGCCCCGGCCCCGGCCGGGGCGGAGGCGGAGGAGGCCCTGGTGGCCGCGGCCGTCGCCCTGGCCCTGAGCCTTTACCAGGAAGAAACCGCGGCTGCCTCCCAGGAGGCGCTCCCCCCCGCCGCCGCCACCTCCCCCTGGGTGATGGCCGGCCGCTGGCAGGCCATGCAGGCCAGGCAACGGATGCAGACGCGATAATCCACCTGCACTGGCAAAGGTGCCAAACTTGCCAGGTAGCCTATGGAGATTTAATTTTTTTTTACCAAAAACCCAAAACCAACAACGATATAATCCATGCGGCGATATCAGATTAGCATCGGGGACAAATCCTTCGAAGTGCAAATCCTGGCGGTCAGGGGCGACCAGGCTCGGGTGCTGGTCAATGGCCATCCCTATGAAGTGAAGTTTGCGGCCGCATCCGGCCCGGCGGCGGCCCCCAGGCCGGCGCCGGCCCCGCCAAAACCGCCCCCGCCCCCCCCGGCGCCCCCGGCGGAGGCCCCTCTGCCCCCGGCGGGGCCCGAAGGCGAATTGGCTGCGGTGGTGGCCCCCATGCCCGGCTCCATCCTCGAGGTCCTGGTTAAGGCGGGCGATCGGGTCGAGCCCGGGGACACGGTGGTGAAGCTCGAGGCCATGAAGATGGAAAACGACGTCAAGGCCACCACCGGCGGCGTGGTTCGGGAAGTGCGGGTGAGCAAGGGGGCCAACGTCTCGGTGGGCGAAGTCCTGCTGGTGGTCTCAAAAAGTTGAGGGGTCCCAGGTAATGCCCGACGCCGGCCTCTTGGGTCTTGGCATCTGGATCATCATGACGGCGTTGGCCCTGGGGACCATTTACGCCGCCATCGCCTACCGGATTTATCCCGGCTTTCTGATTCCCCTGGCCGCGGGCATGCTCCTGGCGAACCTGCCGGCTCCGGGGCTGCGAGGGGAATTTGCGCCTTTCCTTGACGCCCTCCAGTATCCCTGGGAGCGGGGCGTCTATCCCCCCCTGATCTTGTTCTGCCTGGGCGCCGGCCTGGACCTGAGCTATCTCATCGCCCATCCCCGGCAGGTTTGGGTGGGGTTGCTGAACCCCTTTGCCTTCATGGTTCTCATGTACCTGGGCTGGCAGCTGGGCCTGACTCCCCCGGAGGCCGGCGTCAGTTCCCTGGTGGCCGGCGGCGACGGCGGCGTCAGCGCCATCTTTCTCTGTGGCCGGTTCGCCCGGGACCTGGTGGGCCCGGTGGGACTCACCGCCGGGATCCTGGCGGTCTTGCTGCCGGTAATCCAGCCTCCCCTGGCGCGAATCTTCACCACCCGGCAGGAGCGCATGATCCGCATGCCCCCGACCCGGAAGGTGACCAAGCGGGAAACTATCCTGTTCGCCGCGGCCGGCCTGGTCCTGACCTCTCTCTTGGTCCCGGGGGCCATGCTGCTCACCGGGGTGTTCTTTCTGGGGAACCTCCTGAAGGAGTCCGGGGTGGTGGAAAGGCTGGCCCGCACCCTGGCCAACCGGCTGGGGGATATCCTGGTGGCCCTCCTGGGCCTGGCGGTGGGCAGCCGCTGCCTGGCCGTTAACATCCTGTCCCTCACCTGCCTGAAGGTGATCTTCGTGGGCCTGGTGACCCTCATCCTGGTGAGCCTGGCGGGCATGATGGTCATCAAGGTGGTCAACCTGTTTTCCTCCCGGAAGATTAACCCGCTGGTGGGCGCCGCCTGCCTGGGTTTGCCGGCCAACGCCGCCCAAACGGTCCAGGTAATGGGGCGCCTGGAAGACCCGCACAACAACCTCTTTCCCCACGCCCTGGCCTCCAGCCAGGCGGGGCTCCTCGCCGCCACCTTGACGGCGGGGGTTCTTTGGAGTATTTTTGGCGTCGGTTAGTATTATTGCCATTTTCACCAGCGCCGCACCCGGAAACACCGAGATCAAGGAGCACCGGGCTTCTCCCGCTCCTTCCGCGGTTCATAGAGAGGTGACCAGAAAAGTTTTCTGCAAGCTGCAAGCTGACTGCTGACAGCCAAAAGTTCCCGAAAGCGAGGTGGATGTATGTGTGATCCCCAAAAGATGGACTCTTTGAAGGCCGCCATGGCCAAGTATGAGGAAAAGGTGACCAAGGTATTGCAGAAGATGCCGGAGCGCCGACCGGATTTTCTCAATACCTCGGGCATCCCCATCAAACGCCTCTATACCCCCCTGGATATGGAAGGCTTCGACTACATGCGGCAGTTGGGAATGCCCGGCCAATACCCCTACACCCGGGCGGTGCAGCCCACGGCCTACCGGGGCCGCTACTGGACCATGCGCCAGTACGCGGGATTTGCCACCGCGGAAGAGACCAACGAGCGCTACCACTTCCTCCTGAAGTCCGGCCAGACCGGCCTGTCCGTGGCCTTCGACCTGCCCACCCAGATCGGCTT
>JBGPBR010000327.1:0-2981 GCA_041481325.1 Desulfobaccia bacterium | reverse complement strand
GAGAAATCGCTCAAGGCCTCCGGAATTTCCAACGCCGACTCCTTGTGCTTTTTGGTACAACCTCGGCCTTTTATACCCAGCGAGGCTTGGTTAGTCAAGGAGTTTTTTGTCGCGAAACTTAAAAACGGCTTACTCCCCGGGTCCCGGCCGCGCCACCATCATCCCTATCGACGGCTAATAATTGGGAAAATTTGAACCTGCCCGGTTTCGGGTTTGAGAGTCCGGGGTCTTATCGTATAATGCAGAAAAATAAGGATGCCACCATCAATGGCCCACTGGGAAAACCTGACCATGCCTGGCTTCGAGGAGCTGCGGCGCCGGACCCGCACCGTCATCCTGCCGGTGGGGTCGGTGGAGGAGCACGGGTCGCATCTGCCCCTGGGTACGGACGCCTTTCACGCCCTGGAAGTGGCCCGGCGGGTGGCCGAACTGCGGCCGGTATTGGTGGCGCCGCCGGTCTTTTACGGCATCTGCCGCTCCACCCGGGACCACCCGGGCACCGTCAGCATCTCCGGCGACACCCTGCGGGGCCTGCTCCTGGACCTGGGCCGGGAGTTTCACCGCCAGGGCCTGCGCCATCTCGTCTTCCTCAGCGGCCATGCCGGCGGCACCCATATGGGTGCTTTGGTGGAGGCGGGCGAGCAGCTCCTGGAGGAACTGCCCGAGGTCCGGGTGGCGGTGGTGAACCTGCTGGATTTACTCCGGGAGGTCCTCTCCGCCCGGCCAGATCTGGTGAAAACCAAAGGCGACTCCCACGCCGGCGAAGTGGAGACCGCCCTGATGTTGGCGGCTTATCCCCATCTGGTGAACGGCCGCGCCCCGGCGGAGTGGCCCAGTTTCCCCAAGTACGTGCTGGTTCGGGATAAACGGCGCTACTGGCCCGGGGGCGTCTGGGGGGACCCGGCCCAGGCCGGCGACGGCCAGGGAGAGGCGATTCTGGCCGCGGAAAGCCGGCGCCTGGCGGAGGTCGTGGGGTTCATGGAAATAGAAGAGAGGCCTAAGGGAATCCCCTAGGAATTTTGCTTGACATTCTCCTCTAAATATTAAAAAATAAAACTTGTCCAAAGTCACCCCACCTAACTACGAAGTTAATCGGCCTTTCGATAAAGGAATAATTAATGCTCAGCGAAGCTATCGAACGCATCGCCGACCGGGTACTGGCTTACG
Source organism: Desulfobaccia bacterium (assembly GCA_041481325.1). Classification (GTDB taxonomy): domain Bacteria; phylum Desulfobacterota; class Desulfobaccia; order Desulfobaccales; family 0-14-0-80-60-11; genus DASWLF01. The sequence goes on along the minus strand of JBGPBR010000327.1, from coordinate 1,814 downwards.
AGGAAACCGACCTAAACGCCCTGCTGAACCACTTTAAAAACCGCATGGAACAGTTCGAACCCGGCCCTGCCTGGGAACGTGCGGTCATCGCTTACTTCCTCATCAACGGGGTCCGGGTCAAAAACGCCTTGAAGCACGGGAAGACGCACAGCAAACTGAGAAGCGCTGGCGACCGCCCCGCCCTTCGCTTGGTCAAGTAAAGCCTAAAAACCCGGCAGTTCGGAACTCCCAGCCGCTTAGCTTTTGCCCGCTCCCCTGACGGCAGAAGTGCCCAATTTTCCGCTCTCAGCCACTTTTGGCACAAGCCTCACAAATTATTAACAATTTGCCGTTCAGTTGTTCTGCCCTTGATGTTGCAAATTGCAACAATAGCCTGCGGACCTGGCCTAGATCAGGCTGAGGTCTGCCGCCTCAAGATGGGCCCAAGCAGAGCTTGGGCTTAATATTTTTGTTCCAAAGCCAGAGAAAGGAGATGGCAGGGCCCGCCTTAGCCGCCCGCCCACCTGGTAGCCCCAGGCTTTTAGATGAACCTAACCAGTAGGGCGGGCCTCCGTGCCCGCCATCCCTAAATCTTTATCAATCGTTGGGAGCCCTTGGGGTTAATGGAGCGTTAGCCTGCGCCGGGTTAGGCTTACAGGGGGATGAGAGAATTAACTAGTTGAAAATGAAAGAAATGATTTAAAAAAAATAGGGAAAAGGTGGGGACGGAGTGGAAAGGGGGGTAAAAATCAAACAATTGTTTGGTTTTCTAAAAAGGCAAATCACCATTTCAAACCAGAAATATCGAACTCGAATACCCTCATACCCTGTTGATAGAACTGAGCTTCGATGTAGACCTTCTTGGCCTTACGCGCACCGGCAAGAAATTTATCATAGCCGCGGATGAAAAGCATAGTGGTACTGTGGTCGGCGGGCTCAACGGCAGAGAAGTTCTGAACCTTGCCGTTGTCGAAACGTACAGAGACCTGGCAGTTGCGAAACCCACAGAGAAACTGTCCCTTCTCAACTGCAAGGGTTACGTCTTTTCCATACTTTGGGTGGATGCGAAGTTGAAGAGTGGCGCGCTGTCGGCCACGGTAAGGGAAGTCAAACTCCACCTCATTAAGTGAACGCACAGTTGATAGTTTGACCGTGCCGCGTCCCATCTTTTCAGGAGATTCGTGGTATTGCCAGCGCAAACCGAGGGCAGCGGCTTCCTGCTCCAACCTTACCTCTACCTCCCGGACATTTCGCCTTTGTTCTTCTGCTTGCTGTTCAGGTGTAAGTGATGCGGATCGATCCGGCTCTGTCGCCTTTGGGGTTGCCGGTTGGCTAGATTTATGGCGGGAATCTTGGAGATCGCCGGCAAATTGAATGAAAGCCCAGGCTAGAACTAAGAAGATTATAGTGCCGCAGCCGATTTTAGAAGGATTGTTCATGCATCACCCTTCCTCTCTGCCAACTCAGCCAGGCGGCGGATGGCCACCGGGCCGAGATCGGCGTGACCTCCCTATTTAAGTGGAGGAGGATGGAGTGGATAAGGGAATAATTTTGAATAGATAAGGTTTTAAAAGGGATGATTAGACCATATTACATAATTAAATATGATGGCTATAATCCCTAAGATGGTAAAAACCTGCCCTAAAATGACCATCCGGCTTTTCAGCGGCGCATGCTGAACAGCGCCCCCCAGCACCCATAGAATTATGCCGAAGGTGATGAGAAGTTCATTAATCATAAAACCACCAAAATCAATCCCGAAAACATAAAGACCTTTTTGCCACAAAGGGAGCAGATGAACTTTTTAAGCGGGGGTAAATCTATTTGGGCCTTTT
>JBGPBR010000326.1:0-2995 GCA_041481325.1 Desulfobaccia bacterium | reverse complement strand
GGGAAGGGGCAGGGGTTAGTGGCACCGGCGTCTCGCCGGTGGAAAGGCCCCTGGCCCCCTCTCTCAATTTGCTTTTCCCAACTCTTTGGACCGCGCTGCCGCGGCGGTCACGGCGCTGATCACCAGGCCCCGGAAGCCCCCCTGTTCCAGGACGTGCAGGCCTTCGATGGTGGTGCCGCCCGGCGAGGCCACCATGTCCTTGAGCCTGCCGGGATGAAGTTCCTCTTCCAGGCAGAGCCTGGCCGTCCCCAGGACGGTGTGCGCCGCCAGTTGGTGGGCCAGGGCCCGGGGCAGCCCCGCCTTGACGCCGCCGTCGCCCAGGGCTTCGAGGAACACGGCCACAAAGGCCGGGCCGCTGCCGGCCAGGCCCGTGACCGCGTCCATGAGCCTTTCCTCCACCACCGCGGCCTGGCCCACTGCCTGGAAGAGCTCCAGGCCCAGGTCCAGGTCGTCAGGGGTGGCCCGGCGGCCCGGGGCCAGGCAGGTGACGCCCGCCCCCACCATGGCCGGGGTGTTGGGCATGGCCCGCAGCACCCGGGATTCGGGGAAGGCCGCCTCCAGGGTGGCCAGCGGCACCCCCGCGGCGATGGAGATGATGAGGTGCCAGGGCCGGGCAAATTCCTTGAGGCCCGCCAGCACCTGGACCAGCAACTGGGGCTTCACCGCCAGGACCACCACCTGGGCGTGCATGACTTCGGCGTGGTCCAGGGCGGCTTCCACCCCGAGCTTCTCCATTTCCTCCTGCCGCCCCGGGTCCGGGTCGTAAAAGACCAGGTCCTCCCGGGCCACCCGGCCTCCCGCCACCAGGCCCCGGATGATGGCGCCGCCCATCTGGCCGGCTCCCACAAACCCCAGCTTGATTCCCAACAGGCGTCCCCTGCCCTCTTCAGTCATTGACCCGCTCCGTTTCCCGTCATATTATTTACGTGACTCATATTTTGGCACACTTGCTCCACTAAGTGGATTGAAAAATTATGGTTTGCGACTTTAACCGTCGGACTTGAGGTGAGAAATGCGCCATCCCTGGAACCGCCGCCGGCTGGTTTTAGCTGTTCTGGCCCTTATTATTTCTTTGCTAACCTCCATGGCCTGGGCCGACTCCGGCCCCCTGCCGGCCCGGGACTGGAACCTGGAAAATCTCCAACGCCTGGAAAAGCTGAAGCCCAACCCCCTGACTTTTGCGGTGCTGGGGGACAGCCGCAGCAACCGGCAGGTTTTCCAAAGTTTGCTGCAGCAGTTGGGGCGCGACCCCGGCATCGAGTTCGCCATTCACCTGGGCGACCAGACGGAAAAAGGGGAGTTGGAGGAATACCACAGCTTCTTTAACTCAGTCAGGCGTTATCTCAAGATGCCCCTCCTGGCCGCCATCGGCAACCACGAACTGGCGGGCGACCCCACCGGCAAGCTTTTCGTGGGAATTTTCGGACCCCGCTATTTTTCCTTTCAGCTTCAGGGCAATTATTTCATTTTTGTGGACGACAACGATAAGAACGGCCTAGGGGAGGAACAAGAGCGCTGGCTGAAGGCGGAACTGCAGAAGGGCCAGGCCTATAAGACCCGCCTGGTGTTTCTCCACGTGCCGCTGTTCGACCCCCGGGGCGGGGAACACCGCCACAGCCTGACCCCGGAGGCCGGCCGCCGCCTGGCGGCCCTGTTTAAGGAGTACCTGGTCAGCCGCATCTTCGCGGGCCATATCCACAGCTACTTTAACGGTCAATGGGACGGGGTGCCCTATACCATCAGCGCCGGGGCGGGAGCGCCGCTTTATGGCGACGACCCCCGGCATTTCTTCTATCACTACCTCAAGGTTTCCATCCGGGGGGACCGGGTGCGGGTGCAAGTCCGGCCGCTTCAAAAGGAGGGGGAATAAGTCATGGCAGCCCGGAAAATGCGGCCGATTCTGGCGCTTACCATGGGCGACCCGGTGGGGGTGGGCCCGGAGATCATGGTCAAGGCCCTGTCCGACGCCCGGATATACCAGGTGTGCCGTCCTTTGGTCATCGGCGACCTCACCGCCCTGGAGCGGGCCCGATTGCTGCTGGACCCGGCCCTCAAGATCAACGTAACGGACAGCCCGGCGGCCGGACGCTACCAGGCCGGGACTATCGACCTGGCGGCCTTGTCGCGCCTGGACCCGGGAGACCTGGCGTACGGCCGCCCCACCGCGGTTAGCGGCAAGGCCATGGTGTCCTACATCCTCACGGCCATCGACCTGGCCCTGCTCCGGAAGACGGCCGGCCTGGTCACCGGCCCCATCAGCAAACTTTCCATGAATCTTTCGGGGTACGCCTACCCCGGCCACACCGAAATGCTGGCGGAGAAGACCGGCGCCGAAGAATACGCCATGATGCTGGCCGGCGGCGACTTCCGGGTGGTCCTGGCCACCATCCACTGCCCCCTGGCCGAAGTGCCCCGGCGCTTGAGCCGGGAAGGATTGGTGCGCCTTTTTCGACTCACTACCACAGCCCTGAAACAAGACTTCGGCCTCTCGGGAGTTCCCCTGGCCGTGGCGGCCCTCAACCCCCACGCGGGCGAAGGCGGCATGTTCGGACACGAAGAGGACGAGATCATCATCCCGGCGGTCCGGGAGGCCCAGGCCGCCGGTCTGCCGGTGGAGGGCCCCTTCCCGGCGGACACCCTGTTCTGGCGGCACCGCCAGGGGGAATTCGCCGCGGTTGTCTGCATGTACCACGACCAGGGTCTGATTCCCTTGAAGCTCCTGCACTTCATGGACGGGGTGAACGTCACCCTGGGGCTGCCCATCATCCGCACCTCGGTGGACCACGGCACCGCCTATAACCTGGCGGGCACGGGGCAGGCCGCCCCGGATTCCCTCAAGGCCGCGATTGTGATGGCCGCGGAGATGGCGAAGAGAAGATGTGGCGAGAAGGGGTAAGAATTGGAGGGAGGGGGCTAAGGGCAAAAGCCCTTACCATCTCTCCCAATCCCTTAAGATATAGGGAAAAAGGCCGGGGAAGTCGGGCCATTTACTCTT
>JBGPBR010000325.1:0-2995 GCA_041481325.1 Desulfobaccia bacterium | reverse complement strand
TGTGCCACCAAGACCATAGGCTGACGGACTTGCAACCGAAAACCGAAAACCGAAAACCGAAAACCGGCTTCTAAATGGCTTATTTCCCGGAAGACAAGCTCCTGGAGATCAAGGACGCCGCCTCCATCGAAGAGGTGGTGGGCCAATACGTCAAATTGACTCAGAAGGGGAAAAATCTTCTGGGCCTCTGCCCCTTCCACGCCGACACCGCGCCGTCGTTCACCGTGGCCCCGGAAAAAGGCATCTTCCACTGTTTCGGCTGCGGCGCCGGCGGCAACGTCTTTTCCTTCGTGATGCAGTATCAGCGCCTGAGCTTCCCCGAGGCGGTGGAGGAGCTGGCCCGGCGCTACAGCATCCCGCTGCCCCTCAAGGACCTGGGGCCCCAGGGGGCCCAGCAGACCCGGAAACGCACCCAGGCCTACGAGATCAACCTTCTCGCCGCGGCCTTCTACCAGGCCACCCTGAACGCCCCGGAAGGGAAACCCGGCCGGGATTACCTGGCCAAGCGGGGCCTGACGGCGGAGGTCATCCGGGCCTTTCGCCTGGGCTACGCCCAGGACGAATGGGACTCGCTCCGGCGCCACCTCCAGGGCAAGGGCGTGCCCCTGGAGCTGGGCCAGGAAGTGGGCCTGCTGGCCCCCCGGGACCGGGGCGGTTTCTACGACCGCTTCCGGGGCCGCATCATCTTCCCCATCTTCGACCGCCAGAGCCGGGTGATCGCCTTCGGCGGCCGCACGGTGGGCCCAGGGGAGCCCAAGTACCTCAACTCCCCCGAGTCCCTGCTCTATTCCAAGGGCCGGAACCTTTACGGGGTGCCCCAGGCCGCCGAGGCCCTGCGCCAGACCGGCGTCGCCCTGGTGGTGGAAGGCTACCTGGACCTCATCGCCTTGCAGGTGCACGGGGTGGCCAACGTGGTCGCCACCCTGGGGACGGCCCTGACCCGGGAGCAGGTCCGGCTGCTCAAGAGCCTGGCCGATAAAGTGGTCCTGGTCTATGACGGCGACGCCGCCGGGGCCAAGGCCATGACCCGGGCCTTTCCCCTGTTCGCCCAGGAGGGCCTGCCGGTGCGGGCCCTGCCCCTGCCGCCGGAGATGGACCCGGACAACTACGCCCAGGCCCATGGAGTGGAGATCTTCCGCGCCCCCTGGGAGGCGGCCCAGCCCTGGTTTACTTATCTTCTGGACGGCCTCAGCCGCGAGCACGGCCTGGACATCGAAGGCCGGGTGCGCATCATCGAGGAGCTCAAGCCCTATTTTCAGGCCATGGCCGACCCGGTGGAGCAGGACCTGTGGGTGAAGAACGCGGCCCAGCGCCTCGAGGTGGACGAAGGGGCCATCCGCCGGGCCCTGGCCTCCGCCGCCCCCCTGGCCGCGGCCCGCCTGGAGCCCGGAGGCGGCCTGGCCGTCAGCCTGGAAAAGGGCCTGTTGGGCTGGGTCCTCAGCCATCCCGAGGCGGTGGCCCTGGAGGAGATGGAGCAGTGGGCCAGGGAATTTGAAAGCCAGGAGTGCCGGGAAATCCTGGACCTGATCATCCAGAGCTGCCGGGAGCACGGCAGACTGGACCACGGCCTCCTGGTGCAGCAGGTGGATTCCGACCGGCTGCGCCAGCAAATCTGCACCCTTACATTGGAGGAGGAAAAATTCAACGTTCCTTCGGCGGAGCGCCTGGCGGAGCACTGGCGCCGGGATCTCAAGGTCAGGTGCCTGAAAAAGGCCCGGGGACGGCTGAAAGAGCAGCTCAAAAACGCCACCGGGGACGAAGACCTGGCCGCCTTGCAGGTCCAATGGCGGGAAATCGACCGGCAACTGCAAGCCTTATCAGCTTTATAGCGAAAGGAGAAAATGGATGAACAAGGGAATGGGAATGGACGGGTTTCAGGAAATCATGCCCATGGGGGATGATGAGGCCTTGATAACCGTGGATGACCTGAATGACTCCCTCTCTCCCGAGTGCCTGCTGAACGAGCAGATGAAGGACATCCTGATTTTCGACGAACTGGAGATTCCGCCGCCGGAAGTCTCCAGCCTGGCCATCGCGCCCGCCATGGATTTGGGGGAAAGTGAAGGCGATTTGGGCCTGGAGCCCGATGGCGCGGCCAAGCTGGACGACCCGGTGCGTCTCTACCTGAAGGAGATGGGCACCGTCTCCCTCCTCACCCGGGAAGGGGAGGTGGAGATCGCCAAACGCATCGAGGACGGGGAAAAGGAAGTGCTTTACTCCCTGCTGGAAGTGCCCCTCACCTTCAAGGCCATCATGAAGCTGGCCAAAAAACTGGAAGAAGACAAGCTCTCGCCCCAGGGGGTCCTGGACGACTTCGACGAAGACGACCCGGCCATGGACCTCTCCACCCAGAAGTCCCGGGTTCTTAAACTACTCCAGAAGATCCGCTCCCTGCACGACAAGATTCGCCAGGCCGTGAAGGAGGCCGCGGCCCAGCCCCGGAAAAGCGAGCTTAAGGCCCAGGTGGAGCAAAAGATCGCCGGCCACCGGCGCAAGATGGCCGAAGCGCTGAAAAGCCTGCGCCTGGAGCGCCATTTCCTGGAGGACACCCTGGAGACTCTCCGCCTTTACGGGGCCGCCATCCGGGACTGCCAGAAGAAAATGGCGAAGAGCCTGGCCGCGGCCGGCATCTCGGGCACCAGATTCAGAAATCTGCGCCGGGACTTGAAAAACGGTGCGCCGGTGGCTTTGCCGGGAAGTCTGACCCCCACCGTCTTGCAGGAGCTGGAGGGCTCCTGGGGGCTGGCCCGCAAGCGTCTCCGCCGGGTGGAAACCGAGGTGGGGATAGCCGCGGGCCGGCTGCTCGCCACCCTGGTGAAGCTGGAAAAAGGCGAGTACCAGGCCCAGAAGGCCAAGCGGGAGCTGGTGGAAGCCAACCTCAGACTGGTGGTCAGCATCGCCAAGAAATACACCAACCGGGGATTGCAGTTCCTGGACCTCATCCAGGAAGGCAACATCGGCCTCATGAAGGCGGTGGAAAAATTCGAGTACGAAC
>JBGPBR010000324.1:0-2995 GCA_041481325.1 Desulfobaccia bacterium | reverse complement strand
AGGATGGTCTCCTTGCGGAAGGGTTTGGTGATGAAGTCGTAGGCCCCCTTCTGAATGGCCTCTTCCGCGGTCTCGATGGTGCCGTAGGCGGTGATGATGACAATGGGCAGGCCGGCGTCGATCTTCTTGATAATATCGATGAGGTCCATGCCGTCCACCAGGGGCATCTTGAGGTCGGTGACCACCAGGTCGAAACGGTCTTCCTGCAGGAGCTTGGCCACTTCCAGGGGATTGTTGGTGGTGACGACCTCGTACCCGGTCTTGTCCATCAAAATGGTTTTCAGCAGTCTGAGCATGTTGGGTTCGTCATCCACAACCAAAATCTTATCCGGCATGTCGTCCTCCTAAAAATCGCGGCCGTTAATAAAGGCTGGCGGCCTGGTCTCCCGGTTGGGGTTCCCGGTCGGGAGCGCCGGCCTCGGCCTCCGTGACGATGGGAAGATAAACCGTGAACGTGGTGCCGTGCTTCTCAGGGTACTCCTCAGCCGGGTAACTGGTAAAGAGAATATTGCCGCCGAATTTTTTAATTATGCCGTAACTCATGGACAGGCCCAGGCCGGTGCCTTCCCCCGTGGCCTTGGTGGTGAAAAAGGGATCGAAAATCTTGGGTTGAATCTCCCGGGGGATGCCGTTGCCGGTATCGGTGAATTCTATGGCCAGCCTCTTCCCGTCCTGGGCCAACTGGGTGCTGACCATGAGCTCGCCGCCGCCCTTCATGGCGTCCCGGGCGTTGTTGATCAAGTTGATAAAGACCTGCTGCAATTCCTGGGGGTCTCCCTTGGCCGGCGGCAGATCCGGGGCCAGGGAGCTTTCCAGACGGACCTTCTTGGTCAACAAGGTATTTTTTAGCACCGCCAAAGTCTTTCCCAGAATGGAATTAAGGTCCGTGGAAGTTTCGGTGCGTTCCGGGGCCCGGGCAAAGGTGAGCAGATTTTCCACGATTTTTTTGCATCTCAGACCCTCTTCTTCAATGACCTTCAAGGTGTCGTGGACGTCCGGCAGCGATTCGGTCTGCTCCAGCAGGTGCTCGGTAAACCCCAGGATCACGGTCATGGGATTATTGATTTCGTGGGCCACCCCCGCGGCCAGGGTGCCGATGGAGGCCAGCTTTTCCATATTGATCAGCCGGTCCTCGATGGCCTTGCGGCCGGTGATGTTGCGGGAAATGATTTCGTAAGCGAAGATATTGCCCTGTTCATCCTTGATGCCAACGATGCTGGTGGAGAACCAGTACTCGTGATCGCCGATGACCACCCGGTGGCGTTTGCTGCGCACCTGGCCGGTCTCTTTGACTTCCCGCAGCCACTCCATATGGAAGTCGGCGGATTTTCTATCAAAAAAGTCGAAAAAGGTCCGCCCCAGGAACCATTTGGTGTCGGCGCCGCCTTGGTCGCCGATGATCATCGGATTGGCCGGGTCCGGCTTGGCGATGGCCAGGAGATTGGCGGCATAACGGTTGATGGAGAGAATCTGGCCGTCGCCGTCCACGCTGTAAATCAGGTCCGCGGCATTCTCCACCAGCCCCTGGTAGCGGGCTTCGGACTTTTGCAGGGCCTCTTTCTGGCGGTTGACCTCATCCTCCAGGCTGGCGGAGAACTGGCGCTCGTAGCGGAAATTCAGCATGGCGATGGTGCCGGAGAGCACTAAGAAGCCGATGATCACCTGCATGAAAAATTGCCGCAGGTACAGGGAGTGGACCACGCCCTCCACTTCGCTGGCGGGGGCCACCACCGCCACGGACCAGGATGGAGCCGGCGCCTGGTCGTGGACCACGTTGGGATCGCCCAACCGCACCGGGGCGTAGGCAATGAGTTTGTTGATCTCTCCAGCCATACCGCCGTGCCACCCGGAAATGTAGGTGCCCCAACCTTCCTTGCCGGTGAGCATCTTTTCCCGCTGGATTTCGTTGATTTCATCAAAGGAGATGGCCGGCATCCGCTCCTTGCGCACCGTAAAGGCGTTTTTCCCGATGAAGTCCCGCTCCGGATGGCTCAGAAAGGTGCCCTGGTTGTCCATGATCCAGGCATAGCCGGTCTTGCCGCTCTTGATCTGCTGGGTGAACTTCCTGGCCAACTGGTGGACGTCGATATAAAAGGCCAGAACCCCGGACCAGGTTCCCGAGGGATGGGGGTGGTTTTCGTCCACCGATTCCTCGTAGGTGGGGATGGCCATCACCGTGATGAGGCGCCCCAAATGGTTGGGGACCTTGGCCGAGACCGGGCCCATGTAAACCCGGCCTTTGTTTTCGGGGTGGGCCGCCCATTCCAGGTAGGGGGCCTCCTTATAAGCCCCGGTGACCACGTGGTCCAGGCCCCGGCTGTCCACCTGATAGGCCCGGCTGCCCTGGCGGTCGAGGCGCACGATTTCCACCACCCCTTCCGCCTTGACGCTGGACAGGGTGGCCCGCATGCGATTGGCCCAGGTGAGCGGCTCCGCGTACTGGATGGAAGGGGAGAAATTCAGGGTGCTGAGTTCCCGCTTCAAAAAGTCCAGGTCCTGCTCCAGCAGGCTGGCAGTGTGCTTGGCCAGGACGAGTTGCTGCTGGTTGAAGTCTTCCCTGACGATCTCCCGCATCTGATTGGCGGATTTCAAACCCAGATAGATGCTGGTGCCCAGCAGGGCGAGGTTGACGGCCAGCAGTAGGGCCAGGGCATGCCTGGAGACCAAAAATGGAAAGCGCCGCATTAGTGGTTGGCCTCCCGTCCTGCAGTAAACTCAGTCATTGGTGGCGCCGGCGTCTCGCCGGTGCGGTAGGGGCGGGTTTAACCCCCGCCCCCACCTGGCCTTTGCATGTTTCGGGTGAGCCCCGGGCTCAGGAATTAGGGCTCGGGAGCTGCCAATTATAGCCCAAGCTCTGACCTGAAAAGTTCAAAGTTCAAGGTTCAAAGTTCAAGGTTAATGTAGCGACTGTCTTTTCTGTCAAGCTGCAAGAGGCAGCTGTGGGTTCCAGTAGGTACGATTTTTGAGCATGGCGTTAAGGATCACCAGGAGTTTT